>JAFDDL010000603.1 GCA_019310865.1 Deltaproteobacteria bacterium
ATTTTGAGTAATCGAACCACCGTTTACCCATTCATGGAGCCTAGGATGCACTCAGAAGCCGAGAAGGAACATCTGCTCAAGGCAGTCAATGCACTGGAGCGAGAAATTGTGGTTGTTTCAGAGGAGTTGCAGCGCTCCAACGCCTTTTTTAAAAACTTGATCTTTAGTTCCGTGGATGCTGTCATCGCCGCAGACAAAACCGGAAAAATTCTGATATTCAATGAATCCGCGGCAGAGATTTCCGGGTACTCGGTGGACGAAATACTAAAAGGATCCGATATTCGAACAATATACCCGGACGACGGCGCCAGAGAGGTGATGCGGAAGCTACGAAGTGACGACCACGGCGGTAAGGGAAAACTCAAATCCTACCGCACGAACCTCGTGCGCAAGGACGAAGAACATATTCCCATCAGCCTCAATGCCGCCATCGTCTACGAAGGTGAGCAGGAAGTGGCGACCATCGGCTTCTTTCACGATTTGCGCGAATCGATTCGAATGGAAAAGGAGTTGGAAAAAACACGTGTTCAACTCTATCAGTCGGAAAAAATGGCCTCGCTGGGAAAGCTAGCAGCCGGTGTGGCCCACCAATTGAACAATCCTCTGGGAGGCATCACCCTGTTTTCCAAACTGGTTCTGGAAGAATATGATCTGGAAAAAGGGGCAAAGGAAGACATTGAGCGAATCCTCAGGGATGCCGAAAGATGCCGGGACACCGTCAAAGAGCTGTTGGAGTTCACTCGGCAAACGCGATACTTCATGCGCCCCCATGACATTAACAAGGCCCTGGATAGAACCCTGTTTCTCCTTGAAAATCAGAGCCTTTTTCAAAACATCGCCATTGAGAAATCGCTCAGCGAAACCCTGCCGAACCTGACAGCGGATATTCAGCAGGTCAATCACATGCTGATGAATATCATTCTAAACGCCGCCCAGGCCATGGATGGAAAGGGTCAGCTTACGCTGAAAACCGAATTGATGAGCGATGGGGAAACGGTGAGTATTGAAATTTCAGACACGGGCCCGGGTATCGCCGAAGCGCATCTGTCCCATATATTTGAACCCTTCTTTACGACCAAGGAAGAGGGCAAGGGCACCGGCCTGGGATTAAGCATGGTGTATGGAATTGTTGAGAATCACGGCGGAACAATCACCGCCAAAAGCAAAGTGGGCGAAGGAACAACCTTTATAATCAAGCTGCCGATTTCGGGCCCCCCGGATAAAGGAGAGAATAATAATGACCACGAATCGTAATGCGAACCGCGTCCTGATTATTGACGACGAAGAAAGCATTCGGGAGGGATCCAAGCGGATACTGTCCCGAATGGACTACGAGGTCGTCACTGCCGGACGCGGTGAAGAGGGACTTGAAACCCTGTCCCGGGACCAGGCGGCCATTGTGCTTCTCGACATGAAAATGCCGGGTATGGACGGCATGGAGGTACTCCAAAAAATTCGCGAAACCCATGAAGACGTTCTGGTAATCGTCATCACGGGATACGCCACCGTTGAGACCGCCATCCAGGCCATGAAAACCGGGGCGTACGATTTTATCCCCAAGCCGTTTGAACCCGACCAGCTTCGCATCGTTGTGAGCCGGGCCCGGGAAAGACTCTCCCTGACACTGGAAGCTGAAAAGGCGGAAAAAGCCCGAATGCGAACGCTGATTGATCTGGATACCGAAAAAAACCGGATCAGCACCATCATGGAGTCACTGCCCAACGGTGTGCTGGTTACCAACACCAAGGGGCAGGTCGTGCTCATGAATCCGGCCTGCCGGGAGCATCTCGGTATTGAAAAGAACCGCCCGCTTGAAGATCCACTGGAAGCCTGTATTCCTGACGAGGATCTGTGTCGGCTCGTCATGGAAATATCCCGAGGTGAGCATCTTGATTTTGACGATATCCCCGCCATGGAATTTACCGGTCCCCGGGAGAACCATCTCATTGCGCGGGCTAGACCGGTTCTCGGTGAACGAAGAGAATGCCTGGGGGCCGTGGTCAATCTGGCGGACGTAACGGCTATCAAAGTTCTTGACCAGCTCAAATCCGAGTTTGTCGCCAAGGTTTCCCATGAACTGCGATCTCCCCTGTCAACCATCCATGAGCAACTGGCGCTTGTGATGGAGGACATGGTGGGTCAGCTGTCCCAAAATGACGCCCATCTTCTGTCACGGGCCAAAGAAAAAACCCAGGGCCTCATTTCGCTCATCGGAGATCTTCTCGACCTGTCGCGCATCGAATCCGGAACCGTTTCTCACGAGCCCAAGCCGATTCACCTGGAAGCGCTTATGGGCAGCATCATCGATTTTCTAAATACCCGGGCCCAGACGAAAAATCAGATATTGTCCTTAAACCTTCCATCGGCCCCCCTTCCACCATTGACTGCCGATCCCCTGGCGCTGGAGAGCATATTCGGAAATCTGATTGCCAATGCAATCAACTACACCCAGGAAGGCGGCGGCATTGATGTCAACTTGGATCTGACAGGAATCAATATTCGAATCACCGTCACGGACAACGGTTTCGGTATGGAAACAAAGCATCTGGACAAAATATTTGAAAAGTTTTACCGCGTGAAAACTGATAAAACGCGTCACATCACGGGAACCGGATTGGGGCTTCCCATTGTAAAGGGACTGGTGGATTCCTTAAACGGAATAATTGCCGTGGAGAGTGAACCCGGCCGGGGAACAACGTTTACCGTATTGCTGCCGGTGGCAATGGAGACGACGGCTTAGGGTTTACCAGAAACATGCACGCTTTGCCGGATTATTTTTCCAGTGCGTGCTTAAATTCCGCCGCCGGCACCTGAATACCGGTCCACAGGAGGAAACTTCTTCGGGCTTGGTGGGTAAGAGACGATAGGCCATCCATGAACCGGACATCATGCCGTTGCGCCCAGGCCTCCCAGAAATTGTTCACTCGGCCGTAGTTCATATCAACCAGAGGTTCACAATCAGGCACCTTCAGATTGGCAACCAGCTGGGCCATCTCCGGTGATTCCTCGACGTCCGAAACCGATGTGGCATTGACAATGAGATCAGCAGCGATGGGCTTATCCGCC
>JAFDDL010000604.1 GCA_019310865.1 Deltaproteobacteria bacterium
AGGCCAACGTGTTTACCGGTGCATCGGACATGGGCCAGGGGGCCGACACCATCATTGCCCAGATTGTGGCCGAAGAGATCGGCTTGATGATTGAAGACATTCATGTCATCCATAACGACACGGATATCTGCCCCTGGGATGTCGGTGCCCACGCGAGCCGCACCACCTTTGTCGCCGGCAATTCAGCCCTGGGCGCTGCCGGGCAGATCAAGTCTCGACTGTTTGAGATGGCGGCGGACCTGTTGGCGGTATCTGCGAAAGACCTGGCTGCAAAGGCCCGTGAAATATACGTTAAGGAGAATCCCGAGCAGCGCATTGAAATCGGAAAGCTATTAAGAAAGGCCCATTTCAGCCATGGCGGGCAGATGCTCACCGGCGAATGTTTTTATGATCCGGACAATGAAAACCTGGGCAGGGATTTTCGGGGCAACCTCTCCATGACCTATACCTTTGGCACTCACGGTGTGCGCGTGAAGGTGGACGAGGAGACCGGAAAAGTTGAGATCCTTCAATACATTGCCGCCCATGATGTCGGCAAGGCCATCAACCCGATGCTGCTTGAAGGCCAGGTGTACGGCGGGGTCCTGATGGGAATCGGGTATGCGCTCACCGAGCAGGTTATTTTGGAAAAAGGTGAGATGATGAACCCGAATTTCAGGGATTACAAGGTCCTGACGGCCCGGGACGCGGTAAAAATCGATGCGCCGGTACTTGAAACAACGGATAGGGATGGGCCATACGGAGCCAAGGGAATCGGCGAACCGGGCTGTGTGCCCACCGCCCCGGCCATTGCCAATGCGATTTATGATGCCGTCGGTGTTCGGATCAAGGATCTGCCCATCACACCGGAAAAGGTCCTGGCAGCCATAAAAAAGAAAGAGGGGATCACCACATGCGGTATTGACCCGCTGACTGAAAAAGAGCAGGTCTGCTGATGTCATTTTCGTGCACGTTTACGTTCACGTGCATGTGCACGATTTGGGAATTACGGCAGCTTGCCTAAAGCGTTACGTCAATGACATTGAATGAGCATTAAATAAGGCCTCAGCCTTCTGAAGATCACCCGGAGTATCCACATCCAGAAAAAGTTCCGGCCTGTTTATTTCAACGAAAAGGACATCCTCAGGTTGGTTTTTTATGATTGCCCTGGCACCGGTGTCGCCTTGAATGTTCAACAGACTGTCGTAATAACGGCTGCTGAACAGGGTTGGATTTTTCCGCTCTCCCCGGCACAGCGGAACACAGATGGGCTTATCGGATGATCGGTACTGTTCGATCAGGTGATCGATCGTTTCAGAGTCCAGGAGAGGTTGGTCTCCGAGCAGGAACATGATGGCGTCGTAACGAGATTTAACGGATAGAACACCGCAACGCAGGGATTGGCTCATCCCTTTTCGATAGTCGCGGTTAATTTCCACTTTCAAATTTGGCGTCTTGAGTCTGTCCCCCAGGACCGGCAGAATGTCAGCATGGCGGTGGCCCAGAATCAGAACAACCGTATCAAGGTGGGATTCAAGCGCGGTGTCCACCACTCGGTTAATGATGAACTCCCCACCGATTTTCAACAGCTGTTTGGGCTTGCCAAGTCTTTTTGACATGCCGGCAGCCAGGATAATACCGGTGATGCGATCTGTTGCGGTCATGGGAGCAGATTAGCATATGAAAAGGGCTAAAAACAGCATTTATTATATTAATACCTATCCGGAAATGGTAGATATTGGTTTAGGGCAAGGCCGCCGCATCTTTTCAAACGACGGCATCGCCGTCCTGTGTAACAGACATAGTAAGCCTATCGGAGTTTTCGCTTACCTCCGAGGATTGGAATAATGTGAGAACGCCGCCCTGGGCCGATATAAGCGCAGACTTCGAAGATGCCATTTATGGATGGCATTATATTAATAAGGACCGATGAGTGACCTTACCATGCGAGACCCTGTTTCCCAGATAATCATCGGCATAAAAGGCGCCGGAGAGATGGCCAGTGCAGTCGCCTGGCGGCTATACATGGCAAACATTCGGCGAATCTTCATGCTGGAGGTCCCGCAGCCTTCAGCTGTGCGCAGGCATGTCTCCTTCAGTGAAGCCGCTTACAACGCCAGTCAGACCGTGGAGAGCGTTCCCGCTGTGCTGACCACCTGCGCCAATGAAGCCAGGACGGCCTGGCAGCAAAACCGCATCGCCGTGCTGGTCGATCCGAACTGGAAGGTTATCGACGACTTTCAGCCGGATGTTGTCGTGGACGCCACACTCGCCAAGCGAAACCTGGGGACAGGGATTTCAGATGCGCCGCTTGTCATTGGGCTTGGTCCGGGTTTTACCGCAGGCCTGGATGTGCATACGGTGATTGAAACCAACCGGGGTCACCATCTGGGCAGGATTATTACCGCCGGAACAGCGGATCCCGACACCGGTATTCCCGGTAGCATTTCCGGCCACACAGAAGAGCGGGTCTTGAGAGCCCCCGCTGCCGGACACTTTCAAACAACGCTGGAAATCGGCCGACAGGTGAAGCGCGGAGATGTCATCGGAACTGTGGACAGCCGGCCTGTTTGTGCTGAGATTGTCGGGGTCATCAGGGGGCTGGTGAGATCCGGAAGTGACGTATCGCAAAATATGAAACTCGGCGACATCGATCCTCGCGGCATCCCGGCATACTGCAACACCATCTCCGACAAGGCCCGTGCCATCTCCGGGTCGGTCCTGGAGGTGGTGCTCAGGAAGTTTCTGACCTGATTCACCGGAACAAATTGCCGTCAGTATCGTGGCCGAGTCGATACAGGTCCGTCCCGCTCTCGTTGGAAGGCATTGATTTTCAAATACCCGCCCATGGCAACGAACAGGGATCCTACCCCTAACAAAGCCGATACAGTGGAGGCGCTGCCACGCAACACTGACTTTTGATGTGACACATCAAGACGTATATCGCTTTGTTCACCCACCGTCGATTCTTGCTATAAATTACAATATTTAAAAAATAATTTTTCCCAAATACTGATCGTACGATCGATAATATATTGATATATTAATATTTAATATTAAAGGTAAAAATTAATAAAAAACACTT
>JAFDDL010000605.1:0-2380 GCA_019310865.1 Deltaproteobacteria bacterium
TGCTGTGTCTACGTATTTTCAATGCAATAACTCGAAAGGGAAACAATTCGGTTTCGTTCGTCATAACAGGCTTGGGAAATTTTTAAACCAAAGTCGGATTTAAAGGTGTCGAAAAAAATATGCATGCTCTTCATGCGCCCCCTGGCGCCCGATTTAATCTCAACAGGTATTATTTTCTCATTTTTAATAATGAGATAATCTATTTCAGCCTTGCTGTTGCGCGCTTCTCTTACCCAATAATACAGAGATGGCTTCGTATAGGGGGACTGATAAGCCAGTAATTGTTGCCCAACAAATTGCTCGGCAACCGCTCCTCTAAAGATAGTGGTAAAATCCTTTGCCCGAGCGGTCTCGCCATAAATGCCATTTATCGCATGCATCAACCCAACATCAAGAAACAATGCCTTGAAGTAATTTTCCTTTGATGCAGCCTCCATTGGAATCCCCGCCCCGCTCGTCGCTTTGATCCGCATAACAACACCAGCCTTTTCCAACAACTCTATCGCCTTTTTTAATTCTCTTGATTTGATAGAATTGTCAACATTGGCATAAACGAATTTTTGTCCGACCATTTTGGGTACCGCAGAAAATACTTTCCGTAAATATCTATGGTTAACCTTCTTCGCATATTTTCCGAAATCGTCCATATAGGTATCAACGATTGAACGCTGGAGTCTCTGACACTTTTTAATATCCCTGGACAAGCAGTATTCCTGCAACACCGCCGGCATACCGCCTAAAAGAAAAAATTTCCGAACATATTCTATAAGACGGATATGGATCGACTCCGGCAGCCGCTGTAATGCATCTTTGTTTCGTATATGATCGCGGAAAGTCGTTTCTCCGATCGCATCAAGAAATTCACCAAAAGAGATCGGTTTTCCATTGTTCCAAAGCCTTATAAATATCTCTATTCATCGGCACCGTCTCCATATTATGTCATGCATATTCAACAAAACATACGCAAATAATGGTCAAAAAACAAGGTTTATTGTTATTGTTTTTGGCTTTTTTCAAAACTATACATGTCAAGATTATGGCTATAATCCAAGCATACCACTGGATCGCACCGAATTATCTGTTTGATATTATGGATGATAATGCCCTTTATTTTTTTCGCGAGCGAGACGACAGGGGAAGGGGGAGGGAAAGGGGGGTCGCATCTTAATTATTAATTATTGAAAAAGCAATAATTAATAATTAAGATGCGACCCCACCAAGATTATTGTCCCGATCGGAGAACCCGGCCGTTGAGGACGCCTGTAAAGACGTCATCGCTGACTGCAATTTCTCCATTTACGAAGACATATTTGAATCCGGTATTCTTCCCTCTGGGGTTGAAATAGTCGGCGCTGTGATCCATCTGGTCATAATCGAAGATAAGAAGATCGGCGTCATAGCCTTCCTTAAGCAATCCTTTTGTTGCCAATTTACCGGTTTCAGCCGGCAGGCTGCAGAATTTACGGATGGCTTCTTCCAGGGTCACCAGTTGCTTTTCCCGGACCAGCTCCTTGATCAGTTTCGGGAAGGTGCCGAAATGTCTCGGGTGCATCACCGGAAACGTTGGCGAATCCACACCACCATCGGTTCCGCCCATTATCATGGGATGTTTAAATACCGCGTCGATGTCCGTATCGCGCCTCATGTGATATGCACAAAAAGCGCTGCCGTTGGTCTCGATGATTAAATCGCAGAATGTTTCAAATGCATCCTTGCCGCGCGCTTCGGCAATCTGCGCAACGGTCTTTCCCCGAATCGCATCATCGGGCGAGTGGATGATCTGCATACCGTCAAATCCGCAATAGAGGGCTAAATTTTCAAAATCTTCGGTCTGGTTAAACAGCTCTTCCTTGACCTGAGCCCTGAATTCGGGGCGCTTGAGTTTTTCCACCAATGCCGCCTGACCGTCTGCGGCGTGTTTCGGGGGAATCGCAGAGGCCAGCGCCGTGGCACCGGCCTTGTAGGGATACATGTCCGCGGTTACCCTCATACCCGATGCGTTGGCCGCATCAATCAATTCCATCAGTTTTTCGGATTTCCCCCAGTTTTTCCGGCCGGCTACTTTAATATGGGATATATTGACGGGGATCCCCGCCCGCTTTCCAATGCTGATGGCCTCTCGGGTGGAATCGAGAAGCCCGTCGCCTTCACTTCTCATGTGGCTGCAGTAACTGCCGCCGTATTTGGCCACGACCCGGCACAGGGCCACGATTTCATCCTCATCGGCATAGGCGCCCGGCGGATAGATCAATCCCGTGGATAAACCCAACGCACCGGCTTCCATGGCGATGCGGACATGGTCCTTCATCTTTGTCAATTCTTCTTCCGTTGGTTTACGGTTATGGGGTCCGATTACAGCCGTTCGGATTGTGCTGTGACC
>JAFDDL010000605.1:2418-5475 GCA_019310865.1 Deltaproteobacteria bacterium
TGTGACCAATATAGAAGCCGATATTCGTACCGAGTCTTCGCTTATCCAGTGATTTGAAGTAGGATTTAAAATCTCTTAGATCTTCTGCGATCTTCGCCGCTTTTTCCCTGTCAGGCTTTCCATACAACATGGCAAAGGTGTTTTCGACATCTTCCAGCTTGGCAGGCGCCACGGTTCCGCCGCACATACCGGCGATTTCCGTTGTGATTCCTTGCTCCAGAAAATTGCCAAAATTAACGGCTTCATCCAGGAGCGCGTAATCGCTATGGCTGTGGTAGTCGATAAAGCCGGGACTCACGAACAAACCGTCGGCATCGATCACCTCTCCGGCATCTTCATCGCAGGTACCGACAAATTTTATTTTTCCGTCTTTTATGCCAATGTCGCCCCGAAACCGATCGTTGCCGGTTCCATCAATAATAAATCCGTTTTTAATGATGTAATCGAGCATATGCATTCCTCTTTCCTTAAATTTACTTCCATACCTGATCAAAAACTCTCAGCCAATTTTCACCGATGATTTTCTTGATATCTTCATCCGAGTATCCGCGGGATACCAGGCCCCGTGTGATATTGATATACTCCTTGTTTTCGGAAAAGCCCTTGAGGGTATCGGTGGTGGGAAGCTTGTCTTCCTTTCTGAACCCTAGCTCCAAGGCCAAACCGGTTGCAATGGTTTCCATCATCCACATGGGCATGGACATGGGCCAGTCCGACCCGATCCCCACATGGTCGACGCCCACGAGATTTTTCACATAATCAACATGATCCAGAAGATGCGCCACCGATGGTTCTTCATCATTGGACAGAAACTGGGGAACGGTGACGATTCCGACAACGCCGCCGGTTTTTGCGATGGCCTCGATCTCCTCATCGCTCTTGCACCGGGCGTGCCTGCAGACTCCCTCAACGGCCGTGTGGGAGGCAATGACCGGACTGGATGATATGTCGCAGGCATCCAGGGTCGTTTGTTTGCCGCTGTGGCCGGTGTCGACCACCATGCCCAGCTGGTTCATCCTCTCGATGAACTTGACTCCGTAAGTTGTCACGCCGGCATTGGTTCGCTCCGTACAGCCGGCCGCCACATGGTTCTGGGTATTGTAGGTGAGCTGAAGCACCCGCATACCGAAATCGTATATCAAATCGAGGTTGTCCAGGTCGGTTCCCAAAGAAGTGGTGTCCTGGGCCGATACGATACCGGCCTTTTTGTTGGCTTTTTTGGCAGCCCGAATATCGTCGGCTTTCAAGGCCTTGACGAGCCAGTCGCATTTGTCGAACTGATATGCGGTGATGCACATGGAAGCAAACATAGACTCCATGGTATCGGTTCCCAACTGCCGGTTGCCGGCGGTCAATCCGGATTCGAACCACCAATCCTTAAATTCCGGCATCTCCTCCACGCCGAGTTTGGCGGAAATGAGAAATCCTTTCATGAAGCCCTTTTTAACATCGGTGTGCTGGGACACTTCCGCTTTGATCTTTTCGGAGATTTCATCGTTGAACGCAGTGGGCGCCAGGGGGCCCTGGAACAGCAAATCGATGACAATACTCTCCTCGTGGAGATTTTTTGCTTTTTCTTCCTGTGCTTCCGTCAGATCGAATTCAAACAACTTCATGGTCGTGCCTCCCTATTTCTTTAAGTCATTAAGAAAATAACCATAAAACATGGGGCCTGTCAATAATATTAAATAAAGGAAACGGGGTCGCATCTTAATTGTTAATTATTGAAAAAGCAATAATTAACAATTAAGATGCGACCCCCTCACCATTGAAAAAGCAATAATTAATAATTAAGATGCGACCCCTCTGATTTTAATACATTCGATTGGGTAGCCAAAGAATGATTTCCGGAAAAATGATTAGAATAATGATACCGACGATAATGGCAAGAAGAAATGGGAAAATGCCCTTGAAAATGGACTCCAGCGCGATGCCGCCCACCGCCTCCTTTGATACACCATAGACGACATACACATTGATACCCACCGGTGGAGTAATCACGCCCATTTGCGTTATCAGCACGATGATGATCCCGAACCAGATGGGATCGTATCCCAGATCGACAACGATGGGGAAAAAAATCGGTATGGTCAACATCACCAGCGCCAGGGAATCCATGAGGCAGCCGCCGATGAAATAGACACCGATAATGGCCGCGAGAATCATATAGGGGGGCAGATCAAAACCGCTGATCCAGCCGGCGATATTAAACGGAATGCGCGTGACGGCAAGAAACTTTCCAAAAACAACCGCACCGGCGATCAGGCAGAGCACCATGCACGATGTGCGAAGGGTTTCGTAAAGTGATGTCACAAAGCCGTTCCAGGTCAACTGCCGCCGCAAAACGGAAAGAAACAAGACGCCAAATGCGCCTACCGCCGCCGCCTCGGTGGGTGTAAACAGCCCCATGAACAGTCCACCCATCACAAAAACGAATATAATCAGGGTATCGACCACGCTGGTGAGGGATTTTACCTTGTCCAATAATGAAAACCGTTCCCCCGGTGGTCCCTGCTCCGGACGGCGAAGGCAGTTGAGATAAATGCAGCCGAAAAATAAAATGGTAATCAAAAACGCCGGTAAGATACCGGCTGTAAACAGGGCCCCAATGGACTGCTCGGTAAGCACGCCATAAACGATCAGCACCACACTAGGCGGCATGATCATACCCAGTCCTCCGCCGGATGCAACCGCACCACTGGATAATTCATCGGCGTATCGATAACGGCGCATCTCCGGCAACCCCACCGTGGCCATGGTGGCGGCAGTGGCGGGGCTTGACCCGCAGACCGCGCCAAAGGCGGTGCAGGCCGATACGGTGGCCATGGCAAGCCCGCCCCGTGTGGCGCCGAAAAACTTATAGGCCGCATCGTACAGCCGGCCGCTGATCCCGCTGTTGAAAGCAAGCTGGCCCATCAGGATAAACAGCGGAATGGTGGTCAGCCCGTAAGCGGAAAAGGCATCATAAATATCCCGGGCCAGTAGATTGAGCCCGCCTTTGACGCAAATCAGCACCGAAAAACCGGCAAATCCGATCAAGGCCATCACATAGGCCAC
>JAFDDL010000606.1 GCA_019310865.1 Deltaproteobacteria bacterium
AATATAGTCTATCTAATTACAGAGAGTTAGTTAGTGCCCATCCACAAATGGCCAATTCGATGTCTGCGCTTATCTGCTCGATATCTGCGTTACGCGAAAAATTTTATCCTCGGAATATCAACCATATGCCTGCGGTAAAATTTTTCGCAAGCCTTGATCTCAACCAAATTTGCCTATTTCTGGATGGACACTAGTTGGTGGTTTATTTAAAGATTGCCTGGGGTTCTTTCCAATAAAAAATCCTGAGCACCACAAGCGATACCAGCATGATGGATCCATATAGGAGCATTGTCAGACCGATGCTCCATTGCCATGATATCTGACCGACAGCGATAATCATGCAGGAAAAGGTAAAAATTGGAGACAGAAAATTATAGATACCCAATTCGGCCAATTGCTGGGATTTGAAATCCGGATCAACCATGCGAAGCAGCAGCAGGCCGGTGGACATCTGTCCCGTGTACATCCCGTATGCAATCAGGGTTCTTTCCAGGTTTCCGCCATAGAGTCGTCTCCCGAAAAACACGATGACCGAAAGCGTCATCAGACCACCGGTGATGGCGATAAACAGTATGGGGAGGAAGTATTTCCAGAAAACCCCAATCTGAATCGCCATCAAGGTTGCAACGATCATAAAATCGAGTGAAAAGCCGGTAATTCGACGTTGAAGACCGGAATCGATCAGGTAACCGATGCGAACTTTGCCCAAAACACGACTGATGAAAAAACCGTTGACCATCCCGAACCCGAAGAAAAACCCCCAGATCATTTTTCCCAACTCAGGGGATAACGCGCGGCATAATCCGGAAAGTTCGAAATAGGTCAGAATATAGACAACCCCGATTATTGCCAGCTGGAAAGCAAGGGTGTCGATATTTTCGGAATGCATGGTCAGTTTTCCGGCAACCTTGTCACCCTTTTCTTTCGGCAGGATTCCCTTCAGGAAATCTTCGGACATGCTGTTCCGGCCATCTGCTGCGGACCGTTTGTTAAGCCCCCATTTAACCAGCGGCATGCCAAGGAAAAAGCAGAAAAGATAGCCGGCAAATGCAAAGGTGAGACCAATGGTCGGGGCAAAGCCAAAGCCCGCCCCCTCGTATACCTTTCCGATGGCCAGGGCCTGGCCTGGCCCCTCGTTGAACCCCACCGGCATCAACAGTCCAAATGTTGGAAACAACTCAACGCCCACCAGCCCAAACGCCAGGACAAACAGCAAGCCGATCAGCGCCTGAAGCGGCCATGTCACACCCTTTATCAGTGCAAACCAGAAAGCGCCGCGGAAGACCTCCTTGGCTTTCCACATGCCGTTTTGCGAATTCTCATCGCGGGTCAACCCGGCTGAAATGAAGGCGATGTTCAAGAGATGAAAAGCGTAGTTTTCAAATAATGAAAAGGGCAATTTCACCACGCGCATATTGATCAGTATACACCCCAATGCACCGCCGATCAGGCAACTGGGCAATAGAAAAGACTGAAAAAAAGACACCTTTGCTCTTAAGAATACGCCGATAACCAAGAATATTCCCATGGCGCCAAAGGCAAGTAGCGGCTCAAACGTAAACGGTATCTCCATTTTCCGGCCTTATCAACATCAAAATGTTTGTCATTTATTTTAACATCTGCACGTCATTCGCATCAAGAAAAATTACTTAGTGCCCATCCAGAATTGGTAGCATACGGTTCAGGGCAAGGCCGCAGCATTTTTTCAACCGCAGGCATAGTAAGCCTATCGGAATCTTCGCTTACCTCCGAGGATTGAAAAATGTGAGAACGCCGCCCTGGGCCGTAGGATGCCGATTCTGGATAGACACTACCTGAGCAAGTACGGTATCTCCACCTTCAGCGCCTCATGGGGGCACTCGACTTCGCAGGGCAGGCAGAACCAGCAGGTGCGATACTTTCCAAAAGGCTCGCCGCAGGAATGGCACCGACCGGCCTCCCGGCGGGCGGCTTCGGTGTCGATCCCCGTTTCGATCTCCTGGAAATCTCCCTTGCCCGTGGGCCGATGCTCTTGGACAGCGAGCCTAGCGTCGGAAGATCCCCGGGTGGCGTCAATCTCAAACTCCGTCTCTATGGGCCCCGGATACGCTCGCCCGTATGTCAGATGCTCGCCTTTAAGGAAACGATCCACAGACTCCGCCGCCTGCCGGCCGCCTGCCATGGCCGCTATAACAGAGGAGGGGCCGCTGAAGGCATCGCCGGCGACAAAAAATTTTTCTTCCTTGGCCTGGAGTGTAAGCGGATCCACGGTAAGGGCGTCATCTTGCATCAGCCCCATTGATTGGAAAAATTCCCTGTCTGCCTGCTGACCAATGGCGATGACAATGGTATCGGCTTCCAAATAATTGAGTTCGCACGATTCGAAACTGGGCATGAAGCAGCCGCAGTCATCGAACACCTGGAGACAACGCTGGAAATCGGCGCCAATTAATTTCCCGTCTTGAATTGAAAGTGTCGGATTGCCCCAGGAGCATTCCAACTTGATTCCCTCCGACAGGGCGCTTTCCACAGCGCCTGGAATTGCCGGCAGTTCTTTTTCCGATTCAAGAGACACCATTGTAACTGCTTCCGCCCCAAGCCTCAGGGCGGTCTGGGCCGCATCCACCGCCACATTACCACCGCCGATGACCAGGACGTTTTTTCCAACAGGCGGTGAAATTCCGTTCCGAACGTCTTTGAGAAACGGCAGACCGTGGTATATGCCGGGATTATCTTCGCCTTCGATATTGAGCTGTCCGTGCTCGGAACAACCGGTTGCAAACACAACGGCGTGGAATTCATTTGCCAGGGACGCAAGGGGTTTGTCTTGACCGATTTTTACCCCGCATCGAAATTCAACTCCCATTCGTTCCAGCAGATTCAGTTCCTGTTCCAGCACGTCAACAGGCAATCTGAACTCCGGGATCGCCCAGCGCAGCATGCCACCGGGGGCGCTTTCAGCATCAAAAACCGTCACACCATGCCCCTGGACCCTAAGATCGTAAGCAGCCAGCAAACCGGCCGGCCCGGATCCGACGACAGCCACCGGCCGGCCCGTTTCCGCTGCCATTTCAG
>JAFDDL010000057.1 GCA_019310865.1 Deltaproteobacteria bacterium
ATACCCTTCGTCACGGATCCAGCGCTCCTCCCATCCATTGTCGAACGTTGAACCCTTACCTCGATAATGATCCACCAGATCCCGGGTGATGGAATGAGCCCCTAAGAGTTTGGCAATCACGTTTTGCCTACCCAGGGTCAGGGCAGCGCCACCGTCTCCGAACAAAAGTTCCTGCACACTTGCCGCCCTGGCTTGCCGGTTGTCCGCAGCCACAAAAAGCGCCGTCCCGTCTCCATCACCGTTTGCCGCTTTCAGGGCCGCAATAAGTCCCGATGTACCGGCACGCTGGGAGTGTGACACATCAAGGGTCGAGATCTCCTCCTTTAGTCCCAGCGCTTCTGCAATCACGGATGCGTTTTGACGATCGTCAAAGGGCGCCGTGGTGGAAGCAAAATAGAGCGTCTCCACACCTTTTCGGTCCATACCCGCAAGACAGTCCCTTGCAGCTTCCACCGCCATGGTGATGCTGTCTTCATCCACATCACATATGGACCGCTCTGATTTACCATAGGCCATTAACCCGGGGTTGACCCATGCGTTCGCTCTCACGATACTCTCCCGGCTCAATCGAAGCCGGGGGATGTAACCACCATAGGCGGTAATACCTACTTGATCCATTTTTCCCTCCTTATAAAAATAGTTTCCCGCACAAAGGCGGGTTCTGTGTTAGATAATATTCATGGGTGACGGATCAAAGATTAAATTAGCAATTCCTGTGCCATTAGCTTCAGAAATTTAATTATAAATTAATACAAATAGTTGAATGCGCTTCACTCAATGAACATGAGCTGTCAGCTGGGTCAAAACTAGTGTTTTGTCATTTGTTGTTTGTCAATTGTCATTCGGTAAAAATCAGAAAATAACCAATGCCAAAGCCAAATGACAAATGACTATTGACAAATCACTAGGGGCGAGCTTTCGCATTGCTAAACGGAACCTTGGCTTCCCAGACCGTCGACCGGACACGCCCGGCCACTAACTCCTCGAGGTGGTCCGTACCTTCTACGTGGATGGTACCCGTAATGTACAGGGTTTTCCCGTCCGGGCCGCCGATGGTACAGGCAACAGGGTTTATCCCCGGGAGATTAACCCGATGGGTCAACTCACCCGCCTTATTGAAACGCTCTACCTCGTTACTGTTGACAAGACAGACCCAGATCCCCTCATCATCATCAATACCCATTCCATCAACCCAACCCTTTCCATCAGGGTACAGGTCACCCAGTGACACATGTAAACGACGGCCGTTCAAACTGCCGTCATCGGCAATATCGTAGGCGTGAACCGCGGCAAGCAGTGTCTCCGCCAAATACAGCGTCTTACCATCGGGTGAGATAGTGATGCCGTTGGGAAATCCGAGATTCTCCAACAGAATCGAAACGTCACCATTGGGCTTGACAAAAATGATACGACCTTTGGATGCCATCGCCTCTCCGTGAAATGGCCTAACGCCCACATCGTCGACATAGAGGTTCCCCCGGGTATCCATCACCACATCACCCAGATATCCGATTACCACCTCACTCAAATCAGCATAGATGGAAACCTCACCTTCCTTAAGGCGCAGAATCTTTTTTTCAAACATGGACAGGATCAACAGAGAACCATCATCCATACACACCAACCCGTTGGGGCGATTGTCACCTTCCAGAGCGTAAAGCGTTTCAACACCACCGCTTGCCGAATCCACCGTTATAACCCTCTGACCAATCATATCCGACAAGACGACATCACTTCCCGTCCAGCGTATTCCTTCACCAAAAACGTAACCGTCCGCAATTTTTTTCGCGGTAATTGTGACTACTTCACTCATAGAAAACCTCCTTAAAGACTCGATAAATTAAACAGCCCCGCAGCATGCTGCCGGGATATTAGTATGTCCAAGCTCATATCTTACCTTCTGACTCCAGTATCCCGGCGATCTTTCCCCGAAGGGTTTTTTTATCCAGTTTCCCAACATGCGTCAGGGGAAATCCATCTGCGAACTCCAATCGCTCCGGCGCCTTAAACTTCGCAATCTTGCGCTCGTTCAACAAGAAGTCGCGCAGCTCTTCCAAGGTAAAGGTCTCCCCGGGTTTGGGAATCACAAACGCGCAGATCCGCTCCCCCAACCTCTTGTCCGGCATGGCCACCACCGCCACACCTTTCACCTTGGAAAAACTTAATACGTGTCCCTCCACCTCTTCGGCACTGACCTTTTCCCCGCCTCGGTCGATACAATCCTTGATGCGTCCGCACCAGGTCATGTTCCCCTGGGCATCCAGTTTGCAGAGGTCTCCACTGCGATAAAACCCGTCCGACGTAAAAGCTTCCTTGTTCCGCTCCTCCGCCTTGTAGTAACCGCGTATGGTGTAGGGACCTCGACAGATCATTTCCCCTATCTCCCCCACCGGCAAATCATCCTCAGTGCCCGGAGCTACTATCCTTACCTCGTCTGCTTCCGACAGTGGCCGCCCAAGTGTGTGCAACTTCGTCTCCAAAGAATCAGATAACCTCGTGGAAGTGCCGAAACCCTCAGCCATGCCAAACAGCTGAATGCTTTCGATCTGTAGCGTTTTCCTTATTTCTATAGCTTTGTCCGGAGGGGTCATCATCACCCAGAGTTTCCGTAGAGAACCGAGGTCAATATTTTTACTTTTGGCAGCGTCGATAATCTCGGCAAATGGGCCGGCGTAGAGACACATCGTTGCTTTATCTTCTGTAATAGCCCGAATGAAAGCATCCGGCTTTGGCGCCGCGGGGACAACCGCGCCACCCATGAAGTGCGTTGGAAGGATCTGGAAGGACAAGGGAGAATTGTGCATCATGGGTTGCAGCGTAATGAACCGATCGTTCTCGTCAATACCCTGCGCAGAAGCGTTACACTTGGCGTTATAATAGTATTCGTTATGGCGGCGGGGGATGATTTTGGGAACTCCCGTGGTCCCGCCTGACAATTGGAACACCGCAGGTTCCATAGGATCCGGGCGGTATGGCGCCAACGCTTCCTTGGCCGCAATCAGATCGATGTCACTGTTCATAAGCTCGTTAACAGACACCATGTTGGGCCGCTCGGGCTTTCCCACAGTCAGGACAAACTCTAAACTGGGCACCTCCTCTCGAAGTTCCTCGGCAAACTCCTCGTAATCGAAATCGAGGACCGTACCGGCAGGTATAATATGAGCCCTGGCTTCCGCCTTCTTCGCAAAAAAACTGATCTCTGCCCAGCGATGGGTGGCCAGGGAACAGATGGGAATGGCACCGATCTTCATGCAGGCGTAAAACAGATAGACAACTTCCGGCCCGTTGAACAACTGAAAAATAACACGGTCGTAAGTCTTGATCCCCATTTTGGCCATGTGATAGGCTATCCGGGTCACATATTCGTCCATCCGGCGAAATGTCACCTCCTGACCGTGATAGGCAATAGCAATACGATCAGCATATTGCTCAACCCACCGATCAAAATGCTCCCCTATGGTAATATCCTCCCAATAGCCCTTTTCCTTATAAACCTTTACAAACTCATCCGGATACGGAACACATCCTTCCATTTTTAATCCTTTCTTTACCATTTGGTGGCAGTCAAACCTCAACCCTGATTATGTATGAATCCTGTCATGTTGGATCACACCCGTATTGCCCTTGTGGCATGGCACATCTATATAAAAGGTGGATGCACCCGGCACCTTGAGACCCCGCTTCCGGCCACCAGGTGTGACCGGTCATAGATTCATATAGCAATTTCTGTGCCATTAACACATAATGCATTTTAACAATACATACAACACGTTAAAAGTATAAGAGAGGTGATACCTCAATCCACCCACAAATTGTTGGACCCTATAACGACGAATTACTGGAGGTAGGCCTTAATGTTTTTGTAGCCATTCACGGCTTGAAACTTGTCGAAGATCCCGTTTTTAATGGGGAAATTGGAAAGGAAAAATTGGGGAGAGACGAGTTTACGAATTGGATGTCTGACAATTTGGAGTTTATTCAGCCGGTTCGGAATTCTCCAAATGATTGCTTTGTGAGCGTCGACTCGGCCGCCGGATACCCAGTTTTTCTACGAGATTCTAGCCACAGCATCCTTTATCTTCTGCAAACCATATTTATCGGCCAGTAATTCCAACCCGATCTCCAACTCAATTTTATCCTCCTGATCTTCGACTTCCTCTTCCTTTTCTACTAAAGTAAGCGCATCCACATGACACCACTCAACACACAAGGGTGTTTCTTCTCCTTCACACATATCGCATTTCAAAGGGAGACCGGAATCGGGTTCTTTGAACTCATCCCTGGATGGACAGGAAGCCCTGCAGAAGGCACATTCGTCGTATTCCTTTCCGTCAATTGTATATTTGTCCCTGCCGGCACATTCAGCCCGAGCGTAATCACCGGCATACACAGGAACAAAAATATCTGCCAGTGGCTCACGGAATATCTGAATGCGTGATCTGGCCGAATTGATACTACTATACTTCGGTTCCGCGTGAACAGCGGAACAGATCATCTCACAGGCTCTGCAACCGTTACATGTATCAACATTAATATGGATTACCTTGACGGTTTTTGTCTTTTTCTCTGATAGCACTGTTTGCATCCCTTCAGTTAGTTCATTTCCTCTTCAACCGACTCTTCGGCGAGTATCATATCTCCGTTCTATGCCAAGATTCCCCTCTTAATAAACTCATCACTCACAAAACCCAGACCCAACTCATCCAGGGATTCTTTTGTGGGAACACCGTCCATATTCCACCCCTTCAGCTTGTAAAAGACATCTATGAGTTCTTTTTCAAGCTCAGGATTTCGTTCCTTCCACATTGACGGCGCTTTATCATCTTTTCTCCGCATTCCCCGTCTATTATTAATCGCTCTGATCAAAGATCTAATTCGCTTGGTTGTAAGCGATAGTTTCTCTCTATCAAATTCGATTCCAGTCGCCGTAGTGATCACCTGGGGAAAATTGTGTAGATGATAGGGAGGTTTTTGAGGCCATGACGACAAACCGGCACATATCCCAAGACAATCATCAATGTAGTGCATCCTCTCCATCCAATCCACCCATTCGCTTGCGATCTGAGGAGTGGGATATTCCGGATTATGGTTGGGTCCTTCACGGCGCCGTTGCCAATCTACATAGTATTGCTTGAATTTTTCATCAGGCACCTGAAACCAGTCTTTAACAAAGCCTTCTCTCACTTCTTTCGAACTGAAGGGATGTTGGGGGACCTGCCCCTGCATCATTCTAACGTCCAGCTTTGCGCCGGTAGAGCACATTAGGAAATATACGGGATTCAGAAAGGGCACCGGTGCGGCCACTTGGTCAGTTTTTTTAGTCAAATCCCATGCATACTTTTCCGCTGCCTTGCCTATTTTTTGGGCCGCGCGATAAAGGCCGTCGGCCAAAATGTCGCCGATTCCCTCCCGGTGAACGATTTTCTCAAGCAAATAGTGAAATCTCCCCTCCATATCAGGTGGCATCCCCGGGAAATCGTCGTCAGTTAAAACACCATCATACAAAAGATGGAGCGCGAAGTTCATTATTCTCGGGGTTGTCATGGCGTCCACCCCGTGTTCTGTGCATATTTGACCAAATTTCAGACTAAATTCCAGACTCAAATCGCCCCACACCGCGTAGCCCATCTTTGTCCAACATTTCGCCATGTATGGGGGTTGATTCGGCGGGGAAATAACTGCCTTGCACTGTAACGGGCAGTTATAGCAACCGATCAGACGCGTTCGCATACTCAACAAGGTCTCGGTCCACTCCTTTTCGACTTCCGGAGTCCAGTAACCGCGTTTGTATTTAGGAGGAACCCCCCACATAGCAATATCACAATGCCACTTCTCATCATGGACGGACATCATTTTCGGTATGCCAACGCTCTCATTGATGGGCGGCGTCTCCGGGATTGGATTGTCCAGACGAAATTGCATATAGTCCCTCACCTCTTGTTGAATCGCCATAAACTCCGCTGGTCGCGCGATATGGATGTCCTGTTGTGTTCCTCGAACAGCGATGGCCTTCAGTTTCTTGTCACCCATTACAGCTCCAAGTCCGTTTCTGCTCGCGCTGGCCCCGTCATGCTCGATGCTGGCATAATAAACCCTGTTCTCCCCCGCCAAACCGATCGCGGCCACCTGAATTCTCGGATCAACCAGTTCTTTTTGTATAATTGTTTGCGTTTCGACGGCACCTTTACCTTTTAGATGCGACGCGTCCCGAATTTCCACTTTATTATCATGTATCCATAAGTAAACAAGATCTGAGGCTTTACCCCGAATGATCACATTATCATAGCCGGCTTGCTTCAATTCAGGTGCCCAGTAACTCCCCATAACTGAAAACCCGAAAAGATCCGAAGTAGGAGAGATGGCTGAAACGGTAGTGCGATTGGCGCCGATAGCGGGCGTGCCACATAAAAGACCGGCACTGAATATCAAAAGGTTTTCAGGAGAAAAGGCATCCACTTCAGGCGGTACCCTATCCCACATGATCTTGGCGTCGGTGCCCAGTCCACCCAAATAAAGTTCTGTGTCTCTCGGGTCTGTTGCCATCTTTTCGATGTTTCCCCGGGTGAGATCGATTTCCAAATTAAATCCTGTCTCTGCGTACCTCATTTTTCCCCCATGTAATTACATGATTCTGCTTCCGATACGATTTTTCCAGACCTTTGTAAATTATTTTTGGTCCCCTTTCTCATAGTTGGTTGTTTTGTTATTGGAAATTGTTTCAACTATCAGGCCTCTTGATCCAACTGTCGAAGAGGTTTGAATGGTCAAAGATTTAAGCAGCAATAACTGTGCCATTAACACATAATTCATTTTAACAATACATACAATAAGTTACGTGTATATTTTAAAAAGAGACCCAATCCACCCACAAATTATTGAACCCTTTAACGACAAATTACTGGAGGCAAGTCTTATTTAATCTTTAAATTTCTGT
Source organism: Deltaproteobacteria bacterium (assembly GCA_019310865.1). The sequence goes on from JAFDDL010000057.1 coordinate 6,935, forward strand.
GAATTGTATTCCTGCCAAATTGATGGAGATCACCTGAATTCCTGAACGGATCAAGCTATAACGTTCTTGATATTGAGGACCAACTGACCTTCGATTTTTCCGGGACGGATCCGCAAACTGAAGGGGGGTCTCTGAATTGCACGTGTTCCGGTTATAGGCAATTTGACGCTTATTCAGCCGATTCGGAATTCTCCAAATGATCGCTTTGTGAGCGTTGACTCGGCCGCCGGATACCCAGTTTTTTTATTTTGTATTCCAGCGTGGTCGGTTTAACGTCAAGGAGTTCCGCCGTCCCACCTTGACCACGGATTTTCCACTTTGTTTTCCGGAGCGCCATAAGGATGTGACGGCGGTTGACTTCTTGAAGGGTGTCAATCCCTTGAGACGCGTCAAGTCCGGAGGATATGACGGCGGGTTGGGGGACCGTGAAAGTGGGCGGGGAGCTCAAAATCGCGCCCCGTTCAATGACATTTTCCAGTTCCCGGACATTGCCCGGCCAATTGTACTGAAGCAGCTTGTCCATCTCGTCACCACTGATATCTCCAAAATGCTTACGCATCTCTTTAGAGTGAATTCTGAGGAAATAATGGGCCAGAAGCGGGACATCATCGATTCTTTCCCGAAGGGGGGGGACCCGGATGGGAAAAACATTGAGCCGATAGAAAAGATCGGCCCTGAAATTGCCGACCTTAACCGATTTTTCAAGGTCGTGGTTTGTGGCGGCGATCAGGCGAAAATCGGAACTGAGGGTTTCAGTGCCCCCGATTCGTTCGAACTTTTTGCTTTCAAGGACCCGGAGCAGTCGGACCTGGATATCCATATTCAGGTCACCGATTTCGTCAAGAAACAAACACCCGCCATCCGCTAGCTGGAACCGGCCCACATTTCGTCGGGTGGCTCCGGTGAAGGCGCCCTTTTCGTGGCCAAACAATTCGCTGGGTACCAGGCTTTCCGGCAATGCACTGAGGTTGACCCGGATGAACGGTCCCTTTTGCCGGTTGCTGCTCTTGTGAATGGCGCTGGCCACCAATTCTTTCCCGACGCCGGTCTCGCCCAGGACAAGCACATTCGCTGTTGTATCGGCAACCTTTTCGATCTGGGATAAAACCCGCTTGATGGCAGGGCTCTCTCCGATAATATCCTCAAAGTGAAGGCTTTCAAGATGTTCCGCTTTGTAATATAGTTTCTCCTCGGTGAGTTTATCGCTTCGCTGTTGGAGTTCCTCGTAAGCGCTGGCATTGTCTAAAGCAATGGCGGCCTGCCCGGCAAAATAGGCCAGCAACTCCAGGTCGGATTCTTTAAAGGCGCTGTTCAGAAGTCGGTTGTCATGATATAGGACCCCCACCAGTTTATCGCGAAGAATCAGCGGCACACAGATGCGAGAGCGAATTGCCGTGTTTCCAGGACCGCTTGCAGGACCTGTCTCTTTCATACGTCCCTTGCCCGTTCGAGCCACTTCTTCAATCATTTTTATGGAATTACCGAAAGCAGGATCTTTCACATCGTCCTGGGTGAGACCCTTGGATGCCCTGAGTTTAACGCTGGTGGCATCACGTTCCGGGTCCAAAAGGAATATGGCGCCTCTCTCTGCATTTGTCATTCGATTCACCGTTGAGATGATGTGTTGAACCAGTGCCTTGTTATCTCTGATGGTTACGGCTTTTTGACCCGACTTTAAAATTGCATTGAGGAGGTCTTCCCCCCCGGGGGGCTCCGAGATCAGTGATTTCAGGTTGTCGGGAAACAAGGCGCTGTTAAAAGACGATACTGTCTTATGGGCCCTTCGGGCTGTTTCTTTCGCTTTATCTTCCTCTCCCATGGCCAGGTATTGGCGCGTCAGTTCGATCCGTGTTCGGGCCAGTTCGATCTGATGGCCGGACTCATTTAGAAATTTAACAGAGCATTTAAGGGACCGAACGATCTTTTCCGGAGGCAGACCGTTTTTCTTTCCCAGAAGTGCCTGGTACCGGTAGGCAACCCCTTTATTAAAGATATTTTGCCCACGGATCTGTCTTCGAATTTCTTTAGCCAGTTGCAGGTCGGACACTTGGGGAAGCTTCCCTTGCTCCATGGCCCAGCAAATCTCCAGAAAGTCGGGCCCTCCCAGGTGAATATCGACCTGCTTGCTGAGATCGAGGTGTTTGCGGAATGCGGCGATTGAACGCTTTTTTTCGTTTTTTTCATAATAGGTCCGTGCCAGTTGTAACCATCCGGCGAGCCGTATCCATCCGATATTTTCATCGGTGGCCTCTTTAAACGCCGATTCGTTGATCTGAATCGCTTGGTCGATGTCACCATTATCAAACAGGATTTGGGAAATTGTGTTTTTCGAATACACGGCCCCATATCGGTCTCCCCGCTTCCGACAATAGGTCTCAAGGGCCTGGATCATACCCAATCCTTGAGAGGGTTGACCACAATTCGCGTAACACAACGCCGCCATCATCGAAGCCAATAGGGGAAACCGGCCATGGGGAAATCTCTCCACATCCGGTACGGATTTTTCGTAAACGCGGATGATTTCCTTATATCGGCCCTGCCAGAAGAAGAAGAAAATGCGGAAGGTGGTCGCTGAGCGGAGAAGCTTGGGGTTGCCGATTTCCCTGGCCATGGCCCACGCCTCATTAAAGAGGCGAAAGGCGCTCTCCCCCCGCCCCCGAAGCCATTCGTTTTTGGCCAGGTGCATCTTCAAAAGGGCTTGATAGGCCGGGGCGTGGATCCTTTCGGCCCTGGCCATGGCTTCTTTAAGTATCGCCATGACCTTTTGGGTATCGTACCGGCCCATGGACAGTTTGGAATATCTGATAGCCGTTTCCGTAAAGAGGGAATCGGCGGGTTCGCCGGCAACACCGGCCAGATCCTCCAGGACCTTATTGTAACACTTGACGGCCTGTTCGGTGCGAAATGATTTCAGGTGCGCGTCACCGGCCCGCATGAGCAAGGTGGATTTCTCAACATCATTGACGGTATGGAGCAGGTGATGCGCGATGATTTCGTCCGGAAGGTCTTCATCCGAAATATGGTTAATCAGTATATCTACAATCCTCCTGTGCCATGACGCTTTCTCTTTTTGATTCAACCGGCCCTGTAACGCCTGCCGCTTTTCCTCATCGGCAAAACAAAACTCACCCGGCCTGGTTTTTTTCAACCATCCCCTTTCGATTCCTGTTTCCATGGCCCGCAGAATCTGCGAGGCTTTGGCCTCCGAAAGTTCTTCAAGCCAGTCAATGGAGAATTCATCTTTGAATAATGCGGCCAGAGAAAGGAGACGACCGGCATCATTCTGCTCGGAATTGAGACGGTTATTACTCACGTTCACATCCATATCGGTCCCCGAGAAAAGGGTTGGAAATTGATAGAGAATGGAAAAAATTATCCTATTTCTATATGGACATTAGATACCGGAGGCGCACATTTTTGTCAAGAATTTTCCTCCTGTATTTTGGATTGAGAAATACAGTAATTTGGAGATTTTATCCGTTTGGATATTCGCGCGGATAGATAAAAAATCCATAACTCGCTGTTATAACAACTAATAAAATATTGTCGGCAACTGGCCTGAATCTTGCTACCTACTGGTTAGGTAATCACGAAATCGGAACGAGAAAGATGAAAATGGAAAAGGAAATTCGATTAAACAACTTCATGAAGGGATTTTGCACATGGTAGTCGATAAAAGAGCGGGCATTGATCAGGTTGTCAAAGGAATGAAGGATGGGGTATCCATTGTTATCGGTGGGTGGGGCCCTTCCAGAAAACCCATGGCGTTGATTCGGGCTATTGCCGGATCATCCCTGAAGGATTTGACTATTTTGTCTTATGCAGCGATAGATCTGGATCTATTGATCGGCGCGGGGAAGGTAAAAACCGCCGTATTCGGGTTTGTCGCTTTTGACGGTGCTCCCGGGCAGGTCGGCAATTTTAATCGAGCCAGGAGCGAGGGCAGTGTTGAGATAAAGGAGTCGGATGAGTACATATTTGCATGCCAGTTTAAGGCGGCAGCGGACCGGATCCCGTTTTATCCGGTTCGAGGCGGTATCGGCACGGATATTTTGACGGTTAATCCGGAAATACAGACCATAAAGGATCCCTACAATGGTGAGACCCTTGTGGCCATCCCGGCCTTCACACCGGACTACGCCATCATCCATGTCAACGAGGCTGACCAGCTGGGTAATGGACGAATCATAGGAGATGCACATTGGGATCGTCTGTTTGTGAGGGCGGCCGATAAAGTGATCCTGAGTGCCGAGAAGATTGTGCCGGTTGGCGAGATTCGGGAAAGCGCCATTTTGAGTACCTACGTGGATAGGGTAGTCGAAGCCCCCCAAGGAGCTCTTCCCGGTAGTTGTTACCCTGATTACGCCTTTGATGCGAAAGAGCTTGCAAGATATGGAAAGGCCACAAAGGATCCGGAAGATTTTGAAAAATACCTGCAAGAAATGCTGAAAGGAGATTAGAAGTTCATGGGAAATTATACTGTTGAAGAACAATTAGTCTGTTATATTGCCCGATCATTCAAACCGGAAGATGATTTCAGTGTGCTGGCCACCACCCCTAGTAATTCGATAGGCCTCGCCTTGGCCAAAGCGCTTTACGCACCCCGGTTGTCTCTTATTGGTATCACAAACGGAAAATATGCATTAATCAGGGATATCCGTTTCCCGTTTATACCGGGCAGCCTGCCGGACAAATGCATCGAAACCCTTTTTGATACAGAGGCTGTCTTTGGCTTGGTGACCCGGGGCAAATATTTTATCATCATGCAGCCGGTTCAGATCGACCAATATGGAAATATGAATTTATCTCTGCTGGGTGACAAGTACAGGCCCTCAAAATCTTTTGTCGGATCCCGGAATGTTCCCACTAACACGGTGAATGCGCCTCGGACGCTTTACTTCGTGAACAACCATCTTAAACGCGTGTTCGTGGAAAAAGTGGATTTCATCTCCGGTGTGGGTTACGGAAAGGAGCGAAAGGAAGGCGTGGTAAAGTGGGGAGCGCCCATTGAGGTTATATCAAACCTTTGTGTGGTGGATTTCGAGGAAGAGACAGGCAGAGCGCGACTGAAGTCCATCCACACCG
>JAFDDL010000607.1 GCA_019310865.1 Deltaproteobacteria bacterium
GGTAGTAGAACCGTTTTCGAGCCGCCTCCAGGTCGGTTACATGCTCACCCCGACCGGTCTGCTCAAGTCTTTTAAGGTATCGGCGATACGTTTCATCCGTGAAGCGCGCATGGTGGGGGCCCCCTTCACGGATAACCTGCCATAGCGGGTCCACGTCTTGTTCGCTTTTGCGCATCATATCCGTGGTCCACCGTTCCAGTTCCCCTAAAAGATCGTTGACAATGTCCGGATGTTTGTCAGCCAGATCCTTGGTTTCATGGGGGTCTTCCTTGATGTTGAACAGCATGACGTCCGGATAGTTCTTGAACCCCGCATGATAGGTTCTGAGCAAAAAATAATCCCCTTTTCTCACGCCGCGTTGAACCGACCACGCACAGTGGGAGACAACCACGCAATCCCTTCCGCCGCTTTCTTCCTTTTTGAATTGTTCCAGAAAAGATTTCCCATCCCAGGATGCCGGCACCTCTCCACCGACCATCTCCAGCAGGGTCGCAGCCAGATCGAACTGATAGTAAATGCCGCTGTCCGCCCTGCCCTTTCCCCCCAGACTGTCGGGATGCCGAATAATAAAGGGCACGTGGTTGGTGATGTTGTCAGCTGTCTGGTGGTCGCCATAGACCGATAGCTCCCCTTGATTTTCGCCATGATCCGAACTGATGATAATCAGGGTATCCTCGTAAACGCCAAGGGCTTTGAGCTTATCGATAACCTTTCCGACATACATATCCATGTAGTGAATTCCGCAATCATAGCCATCTATCCATTTCTTGTAAGCGGCCATGTCTTTAATCTGATTCGGCATTCGATCGAATTCATTGTAACTCTCACCGCTTAAATAGTCCCCACCCGGCTCCTGAGCGCTTCCCGGGCCATAGGTGTCCCAGGTCTTGCGACAGATTGTTTCGGTCATCCATACCGGTGGCGGATCGGTTTCAAACGGATTTCCCATCTCGGCCGGCGCCTGGTAGGGGGTGTGGGGATCCCAAACATTGATATGAAGATACCAGTTATCCGCCGCCCCCTTTCTATCCAGCCAGTCCAGGGCCACGGGAACAATTTCATCGGCGCGCTCATGCCCGGTTTTTCCCGTATTGTATACCTCCCGGAACCCATTATAGATCCAGAAAGCGGAATGCCGCTGCCCAAAGGGGCTAACCGAGACCGGATAAAAACCGGCATCAGCAAGACACATGGTATAATTGTCATGAAAAATACTGAAATTGCGTGTCGCGGGGTTGATATAAGGATCCGCGGCAGCACCGCCATGGTTGACGGCCCCGTTTCGAATACCGCATTTTCCGGAATAGAGCGCCGCCCTGGACGGCAAACACGGTGAATCCGATACGTAACAGTTGTCAAACCGAACGCCCTCTTTGGCAATGTCATCAATATTGGGGGAGGTATTTCGATGATACCCATAACAGCCCAAATGATCGGGCCGAAGCGTATCAATGTCAAAATAGACAATTCTCATGGTGTCCACCTAATTCGCCAAGGCATAAATCGCATGCGCATAGATTTTGGTCAGCTTGATCAATTCATCGATGTCGATGCATTCATCCGGTTTATGGGCATAATAGGTCGTGTTGGGGAAACCGGGCCCGAACGCGACAATATTGGGCATGGCCTTGGCGTAAGTGCCTCCCGACATGGCAATCAGCGTGGCCTCTTCCCCGGTTTGCGCTGTGTATACTTTTTTAAGTATCTGGATAAGGGGATGTTCTTCAGGATAATAAAGCGGTTCACGGAACCGAAGGCCTTCAACCACCACCCCGCGGCCACTCACCGTTTCCTTAAGTGGTCTGATGACATCATCGGCCTTATATTTGACAGGGAATCTTATGTTGACCCCAATCTCCATTCTTTTTGCATCCAAATTCATGGTGCCGACATTCAATGCGAGTTTGCCGCTGATATCATCCGATAGACCGATGCCTAAATCTTCCCCATCGGTTTGCATCCCTATCCGTGTCGCCAAAAACTCAATCATCTCTGTAATGCCACCCGGAACGGTGGGAAGTTGATGCAAAAACAGTATCAGTTGCATCACGGCATTTTTCCCCCGATCGGGTCGGCCGCTGTGGCCGGACTCGCCAACGGACTTGACAAGAATTTTCTCCGCATCCACTTCCGCCGAAACTTGATATCCAGTACTTTCTCTAAAAGCCTCCACAGCTGAGGTAATAGTCTCTTTCTTTTCCGAAATCAGTTCCGCTTCACAATAATCCGGCACCATGTTGACGGTTTCCCCACCGGCAATGGATCGTATGCGAATGCCGCCTTTGGCCTCGTCATCAAATTCCCTGACCAGGTCGAAAATAATGTTTCCCTTTTCCGCATTTACGATGGGGAACGCACCATCCGGCGTAAACCCCCAAATGGGAGGCTTTTCACGATCAATATAATACAAAATCCCGTCTCCTCCGGATTCTTCGGCTGTGCCGAAAATGATCCGCACCCGGGTTTTTAGCGGCAGCCCCAGATCTTTCAGGACTTTCACAGCGTAAAGAGACGCGATCAGGGCCCCCTTGTCATCGTTTGCCCCACGCCCGTATATTTTATTATCGTGAATTTCCGCGCCATAGGGCGGGTATGTCCAACCATCCCCGTCCCCTTCGGGCACCACATCCAGGTGCGTCAAGACGGCCACATGCGCGTCACTATCGCCCACATCCGCCCACCCGATCATGTTATCAAGATTGGTGGGGCAAAATCCCAGCTTTTCGGAAAGCCCCAGTGCATATGCCAGCGCCCCGGCGACTCCCGGACCGAACGGCATCTCATCCGCCGCTTCTTCCCGGACGCTTTTGATTCTGATCAATTCCCGGGTAGACTGAATGATTTCTTCCCGGATCTCATCTACTTTTCGATGAATGCTTTCCATACATGTATATATCCATTAAGAAAATTTCGGAAAATAGGCGTCATTGGCTGCTTTGAGATCAGACCACAACGCATTGAGTTGCGATTCATCCGGTCCCAACGGATGGATAAGCATGGCTTGTTTTATCAGGTTCTCATTGTTGTTCAGATACCCTT
>JAFDDL010000058.1 GCA_019310865.1 Deltaproteobacteria bacterium
GTTTAGTGTTGAAACCCAATAGACATCCACGCCGAAGGCCTCATAATCCGATAGGCGGCTGTGGTCCTGTTCGGATAAAAAGGGGCCGTGCTCGCAGGATGCTTCATGAAAATAGATGGCTCCCAACCGGCCATCACAGGCCAGGTTAATGATGTCACGGTGCTCCAGCAGATTCGGGAAAAATTTTAAAACCAGAATACCGGGATCGTCACCGATGATGTTCCCCACGTCGGCGGTTGCGTATTGGTGAGCGCAAAGGTCCTTTGCCGTAAAATCCCGCCGCCCCACAGCGCAGGCCGCATCAGTGGTGGTGCAGGGTTCTTTTGGGCCGTTAACCAGAAATCGGACATTGTCCAACCCGTCGCGGTCATTGGGTATAACGGCAACCGGTTTGTTCAAATGATGGCATTTTGACGCCGGTAGTTGGTCCATATTCGCTTCCAGGGATTTCATCTCCGGGTAGGAAAAGAACGTGAAACCCCTGGCGGATATCCGGTCGGATCGGCGTTTATACGGTTTGGGGACCCGGTACACCCTGGCGGATATGAGCGGGTTGACGATGGGGTGTTTGCTGCCGTTTACGATTTCCAGGTAGATGCGAATGCCCCGGGTTTTGATGGGATCGAGAATGGTTGCCGGCAGATGCTCACCGAGGGAAAAACCGCTTTGCAGGACCACGTAATGCTCGTTGAGATACATGGAACAGGTGGTGACGACCCCCTTTCCCGGCGGGATGGTCAGTGACGATACCGGCTGGCTGACTTGGTGGCGGTTTAAAATTTCCCGGCCGTTTTCCCGGAATAAAATTCGTCCAATGGTATCTTTGTCCAGGCCAGGTTTGAGGTTGCACACCACCTTGTGAGGGGAGATCCAAATGCTGCCGTCACTCGACACGGTGGTCGATTCGGGTAGTTTGAGTTCAGAGCGTTCAATGGCGGACAAAACCTCGTCCGATGTGAGCAGGGCATCCGGGTTGCAGTAGACGAGCCGGCCCACCGGCAGGCCACGCGTAAAAAAATCCTTGAACGTACCCAGACTTGGATAGCCGGCAATGACCGACGAGGCCTTTTGGGTAAGAATGAGTCGGTCGCCGGTGAGCTTTTCGGGATTCGGCGGCTCGCATTGTATGCTGATTCCCAGGCGTGCGATTCGGGATCGTTCGCTGAAGACAAGATTTGCGGACTGTGTATTGAGCCGCTGGATAAAATTATCCGAAAGCTGGAATTCAGTTTCAAAAGTGATCGCACGTGCATTGCTTTTCAGTACACGGGTAATGACCCCATCGCCCGATTGAAGAAAGCCCCGATAAGAGCGATTGTCCCATTTGCGTTGACTCATGATGCTCCTTGGATTTATCGATTCATTCATCCGGTCGGGCATTTCCTCATTTTATGCCCACCATGAGCCGTGACGGAACCCGAATCGCCACAACTTCCCCCCGGGCGCATTCCAGGTCACCGGCATACAAGGAGCAGGTGATCACGGACTTTTTATCGGTGGCTTCCTTGACCCGGGACCGGACCACCAACTCCGCATCGATGGGCGTCGGTTTTAAATAGCTGACATTCAGGTTTCCGGTGACAAAGGTAATTTCCGGATCGGTTCCCGGTTGCCTGCCTTCGGCCTGATAGGCTGCGGCAGCGGCGGTTCCTGTGCAGTTGCAATCAATGAGACTGGCGATCAGCCCCCCGTAAACAACGCCGGGAAACGCCGTGTGGTATGAGTGGGGCCGGAAACGAAGGACGCCCTCTTTGCCGTTCCAGTGCGTTTTAAATTGCAGCCCATGAGGGTTGTTTTTACCGCACCCATAACAGATGGCCGCTTCGTCCGGGTAATAGTCTTGAATCGCTTTCTGGGTCATGGGGAAACGTCTCCTTAAATACAATCAAGATAACGGATAGCAAATTGCACAATGTGACTTGGTTCCGTCCACCTTTAACTCAGGCGCCGGGTCGATTGTTACATGGGAAATATAGTCAAGTGACCGGCTCACCGGGTGGCCGGTCAACCAGTCCCAATCCAGAAAATCGGTTTTGTTGTCCCCGACGGTGATATATGTGATACCCAGCCCGGTAATATTGTGGAAAAAATGAGATCCCTGGGACGGTTCCGCCTTGAGTTCCGAATGAACGGTTTCGATAATGGCCCCCACACCGTAAATGTCGGCCCAGCGGACCGGAATGCCCAGCCAGCGATCCGCAGAACCCCATCGGCCGGGACCCACCAGGAGGTATTTGCGGTTCGCTTTGGCCAGCAAGGCGTTCAACCGGCCAATTTCCCGCGCGATCTCCGGTGTCTTAGACGGATCGAACGCATCGGGCTTTACATAGACAATGTCGGTGACGGGCTCCTGCGTGGCGTTTCCCAGGGCGTTGGTGGAATAGCAAACCGCCCGGTCGATATCGTCCTGGTTGATTTCCAGTTTGGAAAACGCCGAAGCCGCGGACATGGGCCGAAGTTGAAGCAGGGCAAAGGTGGATCGGCCTTCGGAAGATTCGGATAGATTGACGGAGAATTCCAGCTCCACGGGGCATCCCATCCCTTCCTGGCCCGTGACGAGAACATCGCGAAGTAGATCCGGAAGCGGCACCAAATTATACTTCAGGATCTGGGCGAAAGTCAGAACGCGGGGCCCGCGGATATGCGTGGTTTCGCGAATGCGATGCTCTTCGGCAATGTAGGTACCTGCCAAAAGTTTCATGGGCGGTTCCGTCTCGGCATCCGACACCTCGCGTTTCTCCAGAGCCATGTCCTCGTTGACATCCAATACCTGAGGGACACCGTTTATCTTCAGGGCATAGAAGTACCGCTGGGCATTTTGAAGTATGTCATCGACTTTTGATCGCTGGGGCAGAAGTTTCGGGTATTTGGGGGAAAAGCGAAGCGTTTTTTCACCTTCCATGACCATTTTGCCCAGCCCCATGGCGATTGTTGCGACGCCCTCTTCGGGTTTCATGGGCGGGAATGGATAGAAGTTATGAGACTGGGCCACACCGGATACGGCGGGATAGAAAAATTCACCATAATCGCCGCCCACCAGTTCCTGGACGATAACCGCCATTTTTTCTTCTTCGGTCCGATGCCCGACACGCCGGGCAAAAGCCTTTGGATCTTGAAAGTAAGTAGATGCATAGACGAGTTTTACGGCGGTTAGCAGATGTTCCAGGCGGGAGTCGATATCCGGTTGATTGTTGGGGATCATGTAGGTTCGGTAAAGGCCTGCATATGCATGCGCGTGGGCGTCTTCCAATAGACTCGATGACCGAACGGCCAGGGGATAGTGAATATGGGAAATATAAGCGCGAAGATCCCGAATGATCCAGTCCGGCATTTCTGCAGCGAGGAATTTTTCCGCCACGGCCTCGTTGGGGATATCCCCCTTTGAAAGGTAACCCAGCTCGTTTGTTTCAACAAACGAGTCAAATCCGTCGGTGGTGATGACCAGGGTTTGGGGGATGATGACATCCACGGATTTGAATTTTTCATTCAACACTCGGTCGGATTTGAGCAGGTTTGAAAAAAAAGCCAAACCCCGGGCTTTTCCGCCCAGGGAGCCTTTTCCGATTTTTAAAAAATCCGTGTCGGTATCAAAGTCGGATTCAAAATTGGCTACGACACCGTGCTGGCGCCGCTTTCGGCGCGCTTTGATAATGGCTGCAAGCGATTCGCGGTGTTTTTCAAGGTCATGGGCGAAATCGGCATGGGTGATGGGTCTGAGCTTTTGAGCCAGCATAATTTCGGTCCGTGCGAAAAACCATCTGGAAAAGTCATTCCGATTACAATGCAGATAAAACGATTCGATGGGCAGGGTTGTCAGGATTTTCTCCAATGCCCGCATGTTAGAGGCCCGATTGATGACCTGTCCATCGGGAAAACGAAAGACAAAATCTCCAAATCCGAGATGGCTCAGGAAAAAGGATCGGACTTCGGCATGCAGCGACTGGGAATTTTTATCCACAAATTCCGCCGACACCTGGTCTGCTTTTTCCCGGTTTTTCGGTTCTGAGCTGGTCAACAACAGCGGTATGTCAAATCGATCCGATTTGATTCGCTCCAGTAGCCGGATACCGGCTTCGTCATCCATTTTACAGCTGCGCTCAAAGCGAACATCTGAGATAACCCCTAAAATATACGGTTCATATTTCTCAAACAGACCGATGGCTTCTTCGTAATTGCTTGCCACAAGAATTTTCGGGCGCGCGCGCATGGTGAGCAATCGGTGGTCTTCATTGAGCCCTTCTTCCAACACCGCCTGGGTTTGTATGACCAGTTCCCGGTACAAAATCGGTAGGAGTGATGTGATGTAATAGGGGGAGTCTTCCACGAACAGAATGACGCGGATGCCGGCGGATTCTAAGCGGTCTTCGGCGCTTTTGATCAGTGCCACGAGAATATCCGTATTGCCCGACCAGGCGAATATCCGATCCACTCCGTCTGGCCTGGCCACATCGGGAAAACACGCCAGTGTCGGAGGAATTCGATGCGTCATGAGCACAACGGGTAGGTTGGGATGTTTTTCCTTGATCTTTTGTCCGAGCACGAACGAGTCCATCCCCCACACCCGGGGCATGGTGATGACCATATCCACATGTTTTTCATCCAGTTCGGCCAGGGCCGCTTCCCCGGAAGACGCCCAATGAATCCGCGGCGGATGGCTCAAATTCAGCCCCTTGTATTCATGAATGATTCTTTCGGAAAGTCGACAGTCCTGGTCCATGATCCAGGCATCGTAGGGTGTGGATACCAGGAGAATATCGCGCACCTTCTTTTGCATCAGTTCATGAAAAACTTTGAACCGGGGATCAAAATCCTCTGTGAAATAGTCAATATCGATAACCACGGCGATTTCCTCCTCCGGGCACATTCATGATCTTAGAAGTGGTTTAAAACCACTTCTGAACATTTCCTGGATAATTCTTTTTAAATGTGTAACATAAAACTGGAAAGAGCAAGCTGGAATTAATTTTTTACAACCATAATTGAGGAGCATAAAATGGACAAATCGATTCGAAAGTATTGGGAAAAACGTCTCGAAGATCTGACAGGTGCTTTTGAAGCGAACAATTTTGAGGTGTTCATTGCCGATTCGACCGCTGTGGCCAAGGACATCGTCGTTGATCAAATTTTGCCCGATCTCGGTGCAAAAAGCGTGTCTTTTGGCGGCTCCATAACCGTGGTGGCCTGCGGGCTCTATTCCCATTTCAAGGACAATGATAAATATGACGTTATCGATACCTTTGATCGGGGCGTGCCCATGGATGAAATGCTAGAGCGACGCCGGCAATCGCTGCATGTGGATCTGTTTTTATCCAGCACCAACGCCATGACCGAAAGCGGTCAGCTGGTGAATCTGGACATGCTCGGCAACCGGATTGCCGGCATTACCTTCGGTCCTAAAAATGTTATCATTCTGGTGGGGCGAAACAAATTGACCGCCGATCTGGAAGAAGCCATGTTTCGGATCAAGAATTATGCAGCGCCGATCAACGCCATGCGACTAAAGATGAAAACCCCTTGCGCCAAGACCGGCATCTGTGAAGAGTGTAAAAGCCCGAGCCGTATTTGCAATACCTGGATGATCACGGAAAAATCATTTGGGAAAGGACGGGTGAAGATTGTTTTGATCAACGAAGATCTCGGTTTTTAATCTGCAAATCGACAACACAACCTTATGGAAACCAGACCCGGAAAGCACGCCGCAATGAGCATCACCGGAAAAAAGGCCATCTGGGGATGGGCCCTGTACGACTGGGCGAACTCGGCGTTTGCCACAACGGTCATGGCTGGGTTTTTCCCGATATTTTTCAAGGAATACTGGAGTGCCGGGGCCAACATAAATCTAAGTACGGCCCGGCTCGGTTTTGCCAATGCTGCGGCTGGCCTGCTGGTGGCATTGATGGCGCCGGTAATGGGCGCCATTGCGGACGCAGCGGGCGCCCGAAAACGGTTTCTCATCGGATTTGCCTACCTGGGTGTATTGATGACTGCCGGGCTTTTTATGGTGGGAAAGGGTCAGTGGATCTGGGCGGTATGCATCTATGTTCTGGGAACCATCGGGTTTTCCGGGGCCAACGTGTTCTATGATGCATTGCTGCCGTCCGTTGCGGGCGTCCAACGGCTTGAACGGGTGTCGAGTTTTGGCTATGCCATGGGTTATCTGGGTGGGGGGCTCCTGTTTTTGATCAACGTGCTTATGATGACCCTGCCCCATCGATTTGGATTGGCCGATGCCGGACAGGCCGTCCGATTTTCGTTTTTATCCGTGGCGCTGTGGTGGGGCGGGTTTACGGTTTTCACCCTTTATTGGGTGCCCGAAGAAAAGCTGACGGATAACCGGGCCGGGGTTCGAAAAGCGGTGGTTGAGGGTTTAAAACGGTTTTTTTCAATTTTCCGCCGAATTCGCACTTCGAAAGCCGTTTGGCTTTTTCTGCTGGCCTACTGGTTTTATATTGATGGCGTCGACACCATCGTCAGAATGGCGGTGGACTATGGCCTCTCCCTTGGATTTCCTCGCAATGATCTAATTCTTGCGTTGTTGATCGTGCAATTTGTGGGTTTTCCGGCCGCATTGATTTTCGGGCGTCTCGGAGAAAAATGGGGTGTTCGCAAGTCCATCTACCTGGCGCTTTTCATCTATGTGCTCATCACCGCCTGGGGAGTGGGGATGACGAGCAGCGTGGACTTTTATCTGCTAGCGGTAATGATCGGGCTTGTTCAGGGGGGGATCCAGGCGCTGAGTCGATCTTACTACTCCCGATTGATACCGGCGGACCAGCCGGCACTCTATTTTGGGTTTTACAACCTTTTGGGAAAGTTCGCCGTCATTCTCGGACCGGCGCTCATGGGGGCGGCGGGGCTCATTGCCCGGCGGCTCCTGCTGCCCCCAACAACTGATCCGGAAGTGATTGCCCAGGGCGCGCGCCTGGCATCGCGCTGGGGCATCGGGTCCATCGTCATCCTTTTTGTCATCGGGGGCATTCTGTTTTACGTTGCCGGCAGAGAAGATAAAACGCATCCACTTCCAGGCGATTTAACGTCATAGAATTTATGATGGCAGATAAATTCGGGGCACCCGTTTCCCTACGGCGCAGACCACATCATTAACGATGGTGCCGGTCATCTCGGCCATTTTCGCAATTGACGGATCGGTTCCGAACAGAACCGCCTCATCGCCCACTTGTACTTCCGGGATATCCGATACATCCACCATGAACATATCCATGCAGACGCGACCGGTTATCGAGGCCTTTTGTCCCCGAATGGTCACATATCCACGGTTTGACAACTGCCGGCTGTAACCGTCCGCATATCCCATGGGCAACACGGCGATGGTGGCCGGCCGGGTTGTGTGGTAGGTGCGGCCGTAACTCACCGGGCTGCCGGCGGGCATGTTTCGAAGCAGGGCGATTCGGGTTTTTAATACCATGGCCGGTCTCAACGGCACCGTTCGACCGGCTTCGGGGGAGGGATACAGGCCGTATATCATAATGCCCGGCCTGACCAGATCGTAATTGGCTTCGGGAAAATCGAGCACACCACCGCTATTGGCCATATGTTTCATGGGAATCTTGATGCCGGCATGCTCGATCTCACGAATGAGCGAGTCAAAGCGACTGATTTGCATACGGGCAAACGATTTGTCCGCCTCATCAGATGTGGAAAAATGACTGAAAATTCCTTTGATGGTCAGGTTGTTTAATCGGCCCACTGCAGCCAGAAAATCCGCTGCATCTTTCGGTGTAATACCCATTCGGCCCATTCCGGTATCGATCTTGATGTGAACCGTTGCCGTGGTGCCGGTATTCGCTGCCGCCATGTCAAGCTGCTGAGCCATTTCAAGGGAGGTGATGGACTGCTCCAAGTTCCAGTCCATCACATTGGGGATTTCATCCGGCTGGATCGCACCCAAGGTCAGGATCGGAACGGTAATGCCGGCGTCTCTCAGAGCCTTTCCCTCCTCGGGAATGGCCACCGCCAGGCAGTCCGCACCACTTTTCAGCGCGGCCCGGCTGACCGGAACCGCCCCGTGTCCGTAGCCGTCGGCCTTGACAACGGCCATGAGCTGCGTTTGGGAACCAATTTTTTTTCGTATGGCGGCTATATTTTCGGAAATGGCGTCAAGATCCACCAGGGCCCGGCTTGCGCGAATTGTCGAAGTCATCATCCATGCTCCTTACGGAAAATTACACTTTTAAAAGAAGGCGTTTTGTTTGTAAGAAGTTAACTTTTTTCAAGGGAAAATGGGCTTGAACTTTCCCTTATCGTTTTTTTCCAATCAGAGGTCCTTTCCGACACCTTTTTCCCCTGTAATAACAACATATAATCCTTTATCTGCAACGTGCTTGATTTGGCTGTTAATCCGTTTAATGGCACGGCTAACACCAATTAATGGACTCATAATAAGTCACCATGATTGTGGTTTCTTGAAAACTCAGTGCAATAATTGATTTACAGATGAGCGGCGATGTTTACCGCATTTTCATATAACCGCTCATTATTGCCAGGTTCAAATTTTTTCAGGATCTCATCTTTTCATCTATAGACAGTCCCATAAAAACTTTAACAGAAGAATACTTCGACTTGTCAAGAAAAAAATCGTTTCTTGTTGAAAAAAGATTATTATTCGTGATGGCGAAAAGATGGATGTATATATTCTTCAGAGATATAGCTGCCAGGTTATGTGTTTTTCTCCAAATTAAGTAAATATTCTTTCCGCCATATTTTCCCTCCATAACCTGTCATTTTCCCATCTTTGCCAACTACTCTATGGCAAGGAATAAGAATACCAATTCTATTATCTCCGTTGGCTTTGCCAACCCAGTGAACGTTGTTCTTAATGTTGAAAGTCATGTTACTACCTCTTGACTGCTTTTAAATTGAATTCAACAGATTATGATCAGAGTCCTGGTAAATGTGTAATAAGTAAAATTACGGTCCGGATTATTTCCTGTGGGCAAGGGTGGCAGGTATTATTAAAATGGGGTATATTGCCGAGTGGCTATTGGCAGTGCCCAAATGATTGCAATGATCCAGAATGCTATCAAACCGCTGCCAACGACTTGAATTCTTAATGCAATTGGAGAAAAAATTGACAGTATGGGTTGTGGAAGACAAACCGTCTATTCGAAGGGCCTTGGAAAGATTACTTAGGTCAGCCGGGCATCTTGTGAAAACATTCGCATCGGCCCGCGAATTTTTTGATTATGGTGACACCAAAGACGGCATTCTTATTCTTGATTTGGATATGCCGGACCGAAATGAATTTGACTTGCGAATGGAGTTGGCTACTGTAGACGCGAACATTCCCATCCTCCTCCTTACTGCCCATTACGGCAACCAGGCTCAGCATGATGCGATGTTAGTCGGCGCACACGCTATTATACAAAAGCCGTTTGATGGTGAGGACTTATTAGATGCCGTTAACTTAGCAATTCAAGATCAAAGATAAACTGGGTTTAGAAATGAATAAGGCCAATAAATACAGAACATTCCTTTTTTTCTATACGATCTGTTTGATCGTCGCCACAGCGCTAATTGCTTATTTTGAAATCGAGCATGATTTTCTGAAAAAACACTTTTTCAAAAAAAAGCCTGAGTATCCGTATTCCTACAAGAAATGCGAATCTGCAGCCAATTTAGATCATAAAAACATATTGTATATGAAATATTTAATCCCGTGCAAGGACAAGCAGCATGACAAATTATTAAGCCGCCGGCTACCAAAAATAAAGCACAAAATAAATACGGGAATAACCCCGGCTATGAAGGAAATGGTAGAAGCCGGGAATCTTACAGCGTTTAAAAAAGAATTCTTAAAAATCATAAATCGGGACATGGACGTGCCCGTAAAAGAAGTGTATTTCGAAGAATTCCATCGCGTAAAAACCGGGAGCGGATTGTTGCCTTAAAAAATCCAGCGTTTGAAGGCCAGGCTGATTGCAAGTGACTGTATTCGATGTAAAACAAGGCAGGAACGTATGAAATGTATGCAGGTTTTGAAAAATCTAATAATCATCGCGCTCACATCACAGGCTTTTGCTTTTAAGTTAAACGGGTGAACTTATATTTACAGCCCATATGAAAAAGTGTACATGCAAGCGATCCTCTCTTTGCGAATGACTGAAAAATGGCACAAAAACCATGCCGATTACTACCTAAATATATTATAATTTTCTTTTCCCAGATGTTTCCCAGAAGTGCAGCCACTGTAACCAACTTGTTTTTCAACATAAATAATTAAATAGGCATTAATACTCAAACATAATTGAGTATTAATGCGAGCATCATTTGGTATCCTTTTTGCAGTTGTCAGCTGTTGTGTTATGAATCAGGAGGTGGCGTCCGGGGGCAATGGTGGAAGGGACTCGAAAAATATTGGCAATGCTCAAAAACACCAGAAATTTACCCAGCCTACCGCAGGTCCTTCTCAAGCTTATTAACGCCTGCAATAACGAAACATGTACACCCCGGCAATTGGCGAAGATCATTTTCAAGGACCCCTCCCTCAGCACCCAGGTACTCCAGCTCGTCAACGCCGCCCATGGCGGTCAGAGTGAAGAAATCACCACTCTTGACAAGGTAATAACCTGCCTGAAACCGGATACAATTAAAAACATCGCAAACAATGCTGCGGTGCGCCATGTGTTCCGCAGCCCCCAGGAAAGAGATGGTTTCAATCTGCACAGGTTCTGGTGGCATTCTATGATGTGCGCATCCCTGTCCAAAGCCATTGCCCAGGAAACCGGCTACCGGTCGCCGGAAGAAGCTTTTCTGTCAGGACTTTTGCACGATATCGGCAAACTGCTCCTCTGGGTCAATTTTAGAAAAGAATATACAGCATTATTGCATGAAGCGAAAGACGACCCCGGACAGTTCATAATCGGTGAAATGAAACTCGGTGCGGCGCATAATGAAGTCGGTGCCAGGCTGATCCGGCAGTGGGAAATGAGTTCCTTTATGGCTGATGCCATTCACTACCACCATGACCATCCGGGACGGATAAAGGAAGCTCTGCCCCTGATCAAGATTGTTTATGTGGCCAATGTCTTGAGCTACGGGCCGGAAAGAGCAGCACGCGAGAACAACCAGGCCGAAGTTAGATCGATCCTAAAACTCGATGCCTCCCGGTTGGAAATACTGGCGGGGAATGCAATGGATGAAACCCTGAAGGTAGCCCGGTCTTTTGGGATTCCGGCGGAACCGTACGCAGAACAGGCGACCTGGGATTCTCCGGCGAACGATGCACTCTTATGGGAGGTAAAAATTTTTTCTCTTCTTTACGGGACGGTCCAGAGTCTGCTCCGAACGAGCAACCGAGAAGAAATTCTCCGGACAATAGCCCAGGCCTACAGGGTATTGATAAATAGCAAACAGGTATTTTTTTTCCTCTATGAGGCTGAGAAAGACGCCTTGATCGGCCAGTCAACTCCCGGTGATATGAGTAGCCGGTTGATTGAAGAGCTGGTGATTCCCTTAAACACAGGCAAAAGTATCTTTACCCGATCGCTGTTAGAGGGCACACGGGTCGAGCCCGTTGTCTCCCGAAAAAAAGAAACCCTATCCATCACAGATGAACAAATTCTGCGGCAATTGGGAACCGACGGCATGATATGCCTTCCTTTGCAGATTCAGGGAAATCCATTGGGCCTCATTGTAATGGGATTCCACGAGCACCAAGCCGCTTCCATCACCAAACAGAAAAAAATGTTGAGCCTAATCGCCGGCCATGCGGCCATGAGCCTGCACATCGACAACCTAAAACGAACCCAAACCAAAATCATTCAGGATGAACGGGTCAAAGCGGTAGCCTCTATTTCCCGAAAAGTGGTGCATGAAGTCAACAATCCCTTGGGAATTATCATGAACTATTTAAAAATCATTGGTCTCAAGCTGCCCGAAAAACACCCGGCCCAGGCGGGGTTAAATATAATCGGAGAGGAAATAATTCGGATGGGACAGATTATCCAGCAACTTAACGATTATTCAAGTTCCAAAATAAAGGAAATGGCGCTCCTTGATGTCAACCGACTCCTGACCGACATTTTAGAGCTTATGCACGAGCACCTCTTTCGGCTGGCCGGGATCGAGGCGCGGCTCACCCCGGATCCCAGAGCCCCACTCATTCTCAGCGAAAAGGATGGGCTCAAGCAGGTATTTATCAATCTGATCAACAACGCGGTAGAAGCCATGCCCGAAGGTGGGCACATAGGCATTGCGACCAAATACATCCCGGCGACCGGAACCAAATTATCGAAAGCGGGTGAAAAAAAAGGCGGAAGCCTTGAAATCACCGTGAAAGACGATGGTCCTGGAATCCCTGAGAAAATTCAAGAACAGCTATTTGAGCCCATTTTCGACACCAAGAAGGAGGGCTGTGGACTTGGGTTATCCATCGTTCACGGTATCATCCGGGAACTGGACGGTACGATTACCTGCCAAAGTCAGACGGGAGTCGGGACAACATTTACGCTTACCCTGCCGGTCCCTACAATCTTAATCAATAAGGTTAAATGATTTCAACAAGTTTATTAAAAAGAGGCCGCTTCTTAAACGACTTGTTCGATGTTCTTAGATATTACGCTTATATCTGAACGATGAACCCAGCCGATGTTTTTCCAAAATTCAATACCATTTGCATTGTCATTAAAAATAAAAATGTGGCATTTCTGAAGCTCAGCATTCGTTAGTTTCTGCAAGGATTTTCCAACGAGCCGGCTTGCGAGACCTTGTCGCCGGAAGTCATGGTGAACAGATAGATGATGGATATATCCCCGCCGGCCGTCATGACCGGCCAATATAGCACCGACTACTTTCCCGCCTGTGTTTGTAGCGACGAAGCTCATCCCAGGATTACGCTCAAGATACGACTTAATGCATTCTCTTGAATCAGCCCTGCTCAATCCCACACCCTCAGACTGTTTCCACAGAGCGAAAACACTGTTGTATAAATCAATAGTAAAAGGTGATATCGTTATATTGGTTGCAGCGCGCATTTTCCCAACTGTCTGTTTGGAATTACAATCAATCCATCAAATGTAAGTAGATATTGTTTATCACTTTGCAGACAAAGACATATTGTACGCAAGCCATTCACGTATTGCAACAAAGTACGTATCTCGCGCAAATTTCTCAATAGCAGGATTATGGCCGCATTTTTCGAACTCGCGATACTCCAACTGCGGAAGATACGATTTCAGGCTGTCTCTAATCATTTTGCCAGGATGAGGATCGTATGATCCGTGCAACATGATTACCGGAGAGTTAATCGCTGAGAATGCTTTAGGATACAGCCCGATTTCTTGACAACGAACCAAATCCTCCCAAGTCTCCGTGTGAGCCTTCATATCGACTGGTTCGCTTCTGGTCGGCGATGCCGATGGCATTGGGTCGAAACTGTCTGTCATTTCGTGCCATTTCATTATTCGATCGTTCAGGCGAAGATCCAGGTCAGCCGTGTGCTGTGGATGTTTGGCTATGTATTCGCCAATACGCTCTTCACGGATCTTAGCCCCAAGTGCTCGCGATTTCCTGTCGAAGGTACCACATCCAACGAGGACGATCGGCCCGGCGCTGGATGGGTGCTCAGCGGCATACGCGAGAGCAAGCATTGCTCCCCACGATTCGCCAACGAGTGCCGGGGGTTGACTAGTGCGAACAGACTGAACGACATCATGAAGATCTTCAACATGTCGAGCAACAGTTAGCGGCTCATCTCCTCCAGAACCGCGTTGCCATGGTTCGATGGCTGAAAATGTATCAGATAGTCCTCGGGCCAGCTCTTCCGCACTGCCGATAGCTCCAGGCCCGCCGTGCAGTACAATCACCTTCGGGCCGGTGCTGCTATGTCTGCGAATTCTCAATTTCCCTACCGTTTTCATTATAAATTTCTATATTGGTAATCCTGGAATGATACGACCCTTTACTTTTTCCTTGTAATCCAGGTATTTCGTTCCAATTGCTCGTTCCAAACCGTCTTCCTCGATAAGGATTAAAAATATAAAACCTGACCACCATACCGGCACCAGCGTAACACCCATTAGGGAGCCATGGATTATTGAGATATGGGTTCATTTCATCTTTTAACTTCTATTGATGCAAACGTCCTACGTATTCCTTTTTCATACTTCACTTTCGAATATCCGAATATCACAAATATCCCTTCTCGACTTGCAAATTTGATTCCTTGTTTTTTTCTGAATTCTTTTGCTTTTCTTCCGCTTTGAATGAACGGATGTACTCCACCAATCATACATGTACCCAATCCCAGTGTTTCAGCTGCAATCATAGAATATGTCGCTGAGACAATCGGATCTGCGGGATCTGTGTATGGTGACCCATAAAAATACATTGCTAAAGGAGCATCATAATTTACAAGATTAACGCCATTCCGCATATTTTCTGTGTAGATATGAAACAAAGGTTTGATAAATTTTTTGAACATTTCATCGTTGGCCTTACCCCAGAAAGGACGCATTAGAAACAAAAACCAGTTAGATACAATCCATTTCATACCTTCCAAATAAGAACAAAAATCTTCTGCAAAAGCTCTCACTTTATCCCTGGAGCTCAAGACAAAAACATTAACATCAGACGGCGGTAATCCCATTGGGGCTGTCTGGGCCGCGTCCAATATTTTCTTAATCAGACCATTATCAACGGGTGTTTCTTTGAATTCTCTTATACTTCTTCTACGCTGTAAAAGAGATTGCAATTGTTCGTATGTTGTAGTTTTCTCTTTTACAGGTAAATCGAATAAATCATCAGCCGATAATGTACGCCCCAATATTTCTATTGCACCTGACGGACAAATTGCCATGCAATGACCACAACCGATACATCCAAAAATCGGATGATCGTTTACCTTTACTTTGCCATTCTCTATTTCTATGCCAAAATCTTTGCAAACGGCTACGCATAGTCCACACCCTGTACATTTTTCTTCATTAATCCTGATTTCAGCCGCAACTTTTGTTCTTGATGTTGGAATTGCCAATATCTTCTTCCTATGTTTTTGATTGCGTGACGCACAACGCTTGGCATCACCTGGATCGAAAACCGCAAAGTTTTTTTAGATCAGATACATGCCTTTGTTGGACGATTGTTTGGCTAAAATTCAATTGATTGAGAGGCCTTCCTCTCAACCTCCTCTTCTTCTGATATCAAGGAATCAATAATTTTTCTTTTGTCTGTCTCTGGTTCAAACAGGTCCCGAAGAGCATAATAAGCCTCGTAACCGTCAGGATTTGTCGAATAATAAAAATCTTTGGCTAACTCTGAAAATGAATCAAGGTTTGCTTGGTCAATACATGCTTGCGTGTAGTAAGTGATGAGAATGCTGAGAATATTCTCGAACTCATGAAAAAACGACACGTCTGAAAGAAGGTCATTTCTACCGGGATAATTGTCCAGACCATATAGAAGCAGGGATTTAAGGTTCTTATTGGCTTCTTTGTAGTATCTCCTGATCAATGGATAATTTGGATTCTTCGCAGCCTTTTCCTTAGAGTAACTTTCAAGTATCTTTTTTGATAATTTCTGTTTGCCTTCAAAAAATGCGACTAGCTCTCTCTGGCTTTGGTTTTCCGGTTTTGCATTTCTTTCTTCTATTTCTTCACTATCATCATCATCGTCTTCAAAATACTCGAAGCCAAGTTCTTCCATTTTGCCAATATAGTTTTTCGGATGGTTACGAAAAATTTTATTCACTTTGTCACGAATGGCTTCATTTTTTAATTTTTCGGAGTCATCAAGGACGGAATCTTTGTCTTTTTTGCCCATTTCAGGATAGTTTCCTAATTTTTAATTTTACGTCCAACGCTGAGTCGACTGAACTTCACCAGAGCGACGCAGGAGCAACTGTAAAAAATATATCATCATATTTCGTGTTTTTGTTTCAAATAAAATGATACTTTTCATCATCCTTTACAAACATGTTGGTGCGTTCAAGTTTTAACAAACGTTTTTTAACAGGCAATCCACCACCATAACCAATCAGCTCCCCGTTACTGCCAATTATGCGATGACAGGGGATGATAAGACCTATGGAGTTTGCTCCATTTGCACCGGCAACTGCTCGAACAGCTTTTTCGTTGTCAATGTCTTTTGCCAGCTCCAAGTATGTTGATGTAACGCCATAAGGTACTTTCATTAAGGCACGCCAAACACTTTTTTGAAAATCAGTCCCTACCATCAAAATAGGAATATCAAAGCTTTTCCT
>JAFDDL010000608.1 GCA_019310865.1 Deltaproteobacteria bacterium
TGGGGGATCTGCTGCAGGGCGGGCAATGGCGGCAGTATATGCTGGCATCCTTAATAGGCTCCACCCCGGGATGTCTGGGCGCATTTATGAATGTGAGCCTGTACGTACACGGCATGATCAGCTTCGGTGCCATTGTGGGCGGCATGATCGCCACTTCCGGAGATGAGGCGTTCGTGATGCTCGTTCAATTTCCCGGAACGGCTCTCTTTCTTTTTATCCTTTTATTTTTTATGGGAATCATTTTTGCGTGGGTTAGCGACAAGCTGATCGCCCTGCTGAGAATCACGCCTTGTGAATCCTGTCTAAGCAGTCAGTGTGAGCAGTGCGACTCCGGTCGAAACGCTCAGGACGGCATCCCGGGCAATTTTCATGCTGCCAATATTATGGAGAATCTGAGGTCCCTTTCCTTTACCCGGTTCTTGTTCGTGCTGATGATCGTCTCTTTTTTTGTGCTGGTGGGTGCGGGTATGCTTGGGCCGGCCATATGGAATTGGAAACGAATTACGATCGCGGCACTGTCCTTGACTGTATTTTACATCGCCCTGACAGTGCCGGAGCACTATTTGCACGATCATATCTGGAATCACATCATAAAAAAACACATATTTCGTGTTTTTCTGTGGACGCTGGGGGCCCTGTTGTTCGTCAATATAGGCCTTCAAGCCTGGCATCTCGAGCCTTTTGTCCATCAGAATATGATATGGATTTTGGTCATCTCAGCCTTGATCGGCTTGATACCGGAATCAGGCCCCCATCTGGTCTTCGTGATGATGTACGCTGAGGGCTTGGTGCCTTTTTCAGTGCTTTTTACCACATCCTTTATCCAGGATGGTCACGGTATGCTGCCCATGCTGTCCTACAGTCTTAAAGATTCTGTTCTTATCAAAGTATTCAACCTTGTATTTGGGCTCGGCATTGGCAGTATCCTTTTTATGCTTGGATTCTGACAATAGGCCTTGCGATCGTGACAAACTTTTGAGCGCCATCACAATAGGTCCACTAAACGTCAACTATATATAAAAAAGGAGAACGCGCATGTATGCACTTATCTATGATGAGCATGATCTGGTTGAGACAAAAAAGCACGTCTTATCCCTCCACGATACGAGGGAAACAGCGGAAACCGCTCTTGAAAATCGCAAAAAGGAGCTGGGCAAAAAGGTGCAGGACTGCAATACCCGTATCGTCTGGATCGAAGAAGACATAAAAGCAGGTGAATACGTCTCTCCAGGCCAGTACGCCACCTGGCGTCCGGGTGAAGATGTGCCCCACGGAGAAATGTATTCCGATGAAGACTGAAACTCACACGAATTGAGAATGAAAGGAGGTCACATGGGGGTCCAGATTTTAATCAGAAGAAAATTCGTAGAGGAAAAAGCGCAAGCGGTTGCTTCGCTCATGGTAGAGTTGCGGTCCCTGGCTCGGGCGCAACAGGGCTACATATCCAGCGAGTCCCTGAAATGCATCGACCCTCCGGATGAAAATGAATACCTTATCCGGTCCACCTGGAACTCGGAAGAAGATTGGAACAGATGGCTCAACAGCGAGGAGAGAGGCGCCATTCAGCGACAAATCGATGCTATAACCGGAGAAGAGACGCAATACCGGGTCTATGAACCGCTTGTGGGGGGCATCCACCCCAAATAGATCTGCAAGGACTTCTGCAGGGTTTCCGCAGCAAGATAGGCGCAGTGTTCTTCATCTGCGGGAAACATGCCTATTTTATCAAGAATGGCTTCGCCGGTAATATCCGTGAGTTCATCGGGGTTTTTCTTCAGGGCCATCTCAGCGACACAAGAACCACACACCGAGCTCGAGCCGCACCCGTCGGTCACAAATGAAGCGTCGGTCACACGGTTGTTTTCAAACTTCAAAAACAGCTCCATGGTGTCGCCGCACTGCCCCGTGATTTTGGCATGAGCATCAGGATTTTTCATCTTACCCTGATAAAGCGGTTTGCGCCAGCGCTGGAACCCGGATTCACCATAGGCTCTTTTGGTGTCTTCAAATATCTGTTCCTGTAAATTTTCGATAAACTGATCCAATTTATCCATTTCCACCCATGCCTCTACCGCCACCCATTCCTCTACCGCCGCCCATTCCTCTACCGCCACCCATTCCTCTGCCACCGCCTAAACCGCGTCCACATCCGCCCATGCCTCTGCCACCGCCCATGTCAGTGTCTTTTCGACACCGGCCCATGCCTCTGCCCATACCCCTTCCGGTGCCCATCCCATAACTTTCTTGATCCCTTTCAGGAACAATCGGCCGGGAATTTTTTTCTGCGGTATTTTGTGCGTTGGCGATATTTTGATTTGAGTCGTCCTCCATTTTGGAAACCAATAGTCTGCCGCTTTTAAATCTTTCTATAGCTTTCTGCACAGTTTTCCCGGATTCTCCGGTATAGAGATCAATGCCGGCGGCAGACAGCACCCCAAGGGCATTGGGACCACAACTTCCTGTTACGATAGCATCAATATTTTTTGAGGTTATAAACGTAGCTGATTGGATCCCGGCACCGCCACTCAGGTCTTTGTTTTCATTCTTGAATGCTTCAAAAAGCATACTGTCGGGATCAAC
Organism: Deltaproteobacteria bacterium; assembly: GCA_019310865.1. The sequence continues at coordinate 2,581 of JAFDDL010000608.1, forward strand.
CACAATAAAATAAGCGCATCGACCGAAACGCGGATCCATATCCGATGTCAACGCTTTGCCGGTGGATGTAAGGGCTATTTTCATAAGAACCTCCATATAATATAGTTATGAGCATATGCTAATTATATGTATGTATCTTCCTACCTGCTGTCAAGGATTATGCCGGATACAACGGCAAAATAATGAAACCTCCCCGCGGCAAGCCGTGGAGTATCATCCTATTGGGCTTTATAATCCGAATCGAAATCGATGGAATGAATGCCTAATCGTTGCATGCGACGCAGGCAGATCATGTTAACATAACGTTATATAGCGTTCATTGCACCCGTTACCCATACCTGATCCATTGGCCACAATTTGCTGAATCCATTTAAATGTTAATTTTTCAATATGTTACATAACTCAAAGTTTTTTTCCCAGATTGGCATCATTTATGCTCCTGTATAAAGTA
>JAFDDL010000609.1 GCA_019310865.1 Deltaproteobacteria bacterium
TCGCACAGAAATAAATTCACAATTTTAGGTGTTGAGGCGCCCACATGGCAAGGCACGAAAATTAAAGAATATCAGGATATTCTGTATTTTCGTAACGCCGCCAGGTGGGATGCATCGACGCATAAAATGTGAAGTTATTTCTGCGCGAGCCCTTATAGTTCCATCACCATACCAATCTCATCACAGTTGAAGTATTTCGGGCACCGATTGCATTCCCCCCAAACCTTGGACGGAAGCTCTTCTTTCCCCTTTCGTTTAAAGCCGAGCTCTGCAAAAAATTTCTCAGCCAGTGTCCAGGTGAACAATGTCTTGATGCCCAGTTCCTTTCCTTCGATTTTCATGTACTCCACCAGGCGTCGCCCCAACCCCTTGCCCTGATAATCGGGGTGAATGGCCGTGGCCCGGATTTCAGCCATATCGTCCCACAGAACATGGAGGCTGGCGCATGCGATCATCTGGGGCGATTCTCCAGTGTTTTCGTCCTCTGCCACCACGAAATCCCTTATATTTTCATAAATATATTGGGGCCCCCGGGCAAGCATCAAGTTGGAGGCCGCAAATCCGTTGACCAGGCGCATGATTCCCTTGAGATCGGAAACCCGCGCCTTTCTTAGTGGAAAAGCGCTGTCCCCCTCAATATCGAACGGGATTTTGTCCAGTTCGAATTTTTCGAAGTCCTCCTGATCCGGATCCGGTGGTCTATCGTTGTAATCCATCTTAATTCCAATGTTATAGGATTTTGGATAGCAGACTTGCTTATCAGCAATTGCATTTTCAGCTTGAATTTATTACACAGCTATAATTAGCTGTCAATTGAAGATGATGCGGATTGGGAAAAGGAGATAAAAACATGAAAGCGATTTGCAAAGATCTGACCGAAGAATACGACGCACTGGATGCCGTTGTTTCTAAACTGGATGAAGCCCAGTGGAAAACCGTTACGCTCTTTTACGAATGGGATATCGAGGATGAAATCATCCACATCGCTTATATTGACGCCATGGCCAAACTTGCGGCCGTGGATCCGGATGGCTTTGCACAACATTTTGAAGATATAAAAGCGGGCAGGATCAAGATCAATGAAAAGACCCTGTCTCCGGATTTAAACCTGTCGATTCCGCAGCTGCTTGACTATTGGCGCCGGGAACGGGGAGACATGCTGGCGGCGCTGGCGGTGAAAAATCCAAAAGACCGCCTTCCCTGGTATGGCCCGACCATGAGCGCCAGGTCCTTTGTAACCGCCCGCATAATGGAGACCTGGGCGCATGGGCAGGATGTTTACGACGCGCTGGGACTTGAGCGCTCAGCCACTGAACGCCTTCGCCACGTGGCCCATCTTGGCGTGATCACCTACGGTTGGAGCTTTGCCAACCGAAAACTGGCGGTTCCGGAAACACCGATTCGCGTGGAACTCGCAGGGCAGGGCGGAGACCTATGGACTTGGGGCCCGGAAGACGCTGACGAAACAGTGACGGGCAGCGCACAGGATTTTTGCCTGGTGGTGACCCAGCGTCGCAATGTTGCCGACACGAATGTTGTTGCAACCGGCGAGATCGCCCAACGGTGGATGCAAATCGCCCAGGCCTTTGCCGGACCGGCGGAGGACGGACCACCGGCAGGACGGTTTAAGAAGTGATTTGAAGGAAGTTATCAGAAATTACCGGAGGGGAATGACCCATGTCATTGACGAAGATAATTTGCACCATCGGGCCGGCCTGTGATTCGGAAGCAGGCCTTCTGGCATTGATACAAAACGGCATGAATGTAGCCCGGTTGAATTTTTCCCACGGCACCCATGCCGAACATCGAGAAAAGATTGATCGAATTCGTGCCATTTCAGAAAAAATCGGGAAGCCGATTGCGATTCTGCAGGACCTCTGCGGGCCCAAAATTCGAATCGCAGATGTCAAATCGCCCGGTATTCAACTGACACCGGGACAGACATTTACCCTAACCACTGCGTGTCCGACGGATTCGAATGACTGTGTGACGGTTTCCTATGGGAATCTGCCCAATGATGTGAAGCCGGGAGATCGAATACTGCTGGCCGACGGCATGATGGAATTGGTGGTCGAGCGGATCAAGAACACCGATATTCATTGTAAAGTGGTCATCGGCGGCTTACTGACATCTCACAAGGGCATCAATCTGCCCACACGGTCCATTACAGCACCGGCAATAACGGAAAAGGACAAATTGGATTTGAAATTTGGGTTGGCCTGTGGTGTGGACTATGTGGCCCTATCCTTTGTGCGAGCCGCGGCGGATATTCACCAGATAAAATCGATCATCCATGATGAGAAAAAGGATACGCCGGTTATTGCAAAAATCGAGAAGCACGAAGCCCTTGGCAACATCGATGACATCATGAGCGCAGCAGACGGCATCATGGTGGCCCGGGGCGATCTGGGAGTCGAAATTCCGCCGGAAAATGTTCCGAACATCCAGAAAATGCTGGTTAAAAAGGCCAATGTACTGGGCAAACCGGTCATCATCGCCACGCAGATGCTCCGGTCCATGGTCGATGCGCCACGTCCCACCCGGGCTGAGGCGGCAGATGTTGCCAACGCCGTGTTCGAAGGGGCCGATGCCATCATGCTGTCCGAGGAAACAGCCACGGGTTCGTTTCCTGACCAAGCAGTTGCCTTCATGGCCCGGATTGCCGAAAGTGCGGAGCGTGAATTTCAGCATGATAAATATCTTGGCTTAATACCGAAAAAAGAGATGTCGGAGTCCGTGGCTCATGCCTCCTGCGTTCTGGCAGATCACCTGGACGCGGCAGCGGTCATTGCAACGACTCGCTCCGGGGCCACGGCGCGATATATCGCTCGGTTTCGTCCCCGGGCACGGATCATTGCCCTTTCACCGGACCTGGCGACTGTGAGGCGGCTTTCGCTGGTGTGGGGATGCATCCCCCACTGGGTTCCCGGGACGAAAAACACCGATGAAATGATTGAAAATGCGGCCGGGACATCTTTGGAAAGCGGGATGGTTAAACCCGGTGATTTGGTGGTCATTAC
>JAFDDL010000059.1 GCA_019310865.1 Deltaproteobacteria bacterium
CAAGGCCATGGCGGACGGGCACACCCATTACACCCACAGTTTGGGCATTCTAGAGCTTCGAGAGGCCATCTGTCGCCATTACCAAAAGCAATACCACGTTTCGGTGGATCCGGGCCAGGTGATCGTACTCGGCGGCACCTCTCCCGGTTTTTTTCTGTTGCTATCGACCATCATGGAAGTCGGTGATGAGGTGATCATTTCCGACCCCCACTATTGCTGCTATCCGAATTTTATTCATTTCCTCGGTGGAAAAACCGTGACCGTTCCGGTTTCCGAGTCGGACGGCTTTCAGTACCGGGCTGAGGACATTCAGGAAAAAATATCCGATCGCACCTGCGGCATCTTGATCAACTCACCGTCCAACCCCACCGGTAACCTGCTGTCCGAAGACAGAATGCGGGATATTGCAGACCTGTCGCCTTACATCATTTCGGATGAGATCTACCATGGGCTCGTATATGAAGGTGCGGCACATTCCATGCTCGAATTTACCGACCGGGTTTTTACGCTCAACGGCTTTTCAAAATTGTTCGCCATGACCGGTCTTCGACTGGGATATCTCATTGTACCCAAACCGTTCATCCGACCGATTCAGAAAATCAACCAGAATTTTTTCATTTCGGCAAATGCATCGGTACAGATGGCCGGTATTGCAGCACTTGAAAATGCCGATGCCGATGTGGACCGAATGCGGAAAACATACGACAAACGCCGTAAGTATATCATCGAGCGCTTGAAGGGGATGGGATTTGGGATCACCGTGGAACCCACGGGCGCCTTTTATGTTTTTGCCAATGCCGGGCACCTGTCCCAAGATTCGCACCAACTGGTGCTCGATATCCTGGAACACGCCCATGTGGCGTGCACGCCGGGGATTGCCTTCGGAACGAATGGGGAAGGGTATCTGCGGTTTTCTTATGCCAACTCGCTGGAAAATATTGCTGAAGGAATGGATCGGCTTGAAGCTTATCTGGCCCGGATCGTATGAATTAAGTCCCCTGGGTGGGACGTGCGGTTGACCCGATTCAAATGATGGTTGAAATATGAATGTCATATCCGCTGAATTTGTAACAAGCGCCACGCGGCCAAAACACTACCCCCCGGCTGATTTCCCGGAAGTGGCTTTTTCCGGACGTTCCAACGTGGGCAAATCGTCCCTGATCAACACCCTGGTCAACCGCAAGTCCCTGGTCAAAACCAGCCGGACACCGGGCCGGACCCAGCTGATCAATTTCTTTTTGATCAATGGACAATTGAGTTTCGTGGACTTGCCCGGCTATGGTTACGCCAAGGTGCCGGCATCGGTTCAAAAACAATGGGGCCCCATGATCGAGACCTATCTGACCGGGCGGGAAAGTCTCAGGGCCGTTGTCGTGCTGATGGATATCCGTCGCAATCCGGGCGTCGAAGAACAGCATTTGATTGAATGGCTCGATTATCATGGCGTGCCGAGCATCGTGATCTTGACCAAGGCCGATAAGCTCTCGAAGAGCAAACAGCAAAATCGACGTCGGGCCATTTTGGCGACACTCGGGAATCAGGCGGGCGATCCGATCCTGTTTTCCACCAAGACCCGACTCGGCAAAGATGCCCTCTGGCAAGCGCTGGCAACGCTGCTGTAGCCGGCTGATTTTTTCTCTTCAGCTTTTGAACGTATCATCATTAAACCATGAATCACACATCATCGACATTCAAGTCCGGCTTCATTGTCATTGTCGGCGCGCCCAATGCCGGCAAATCGACTCTCTTAAATCGCGTGCTGGGTGAAAAAATATCGATTACCAGCCAGCGACCCCAAACCACCCGAAACCGAATTCTTGGTGTGATGCACCGCCCCAATGCCCAGCTGGTTTTTATCGACACCCCGGGTATTCATCCCGCCCGACAGACCTTGAATGTTCGAATCGTGGACCAGGCTGTATCGGCCATGGGCGATGGGGATCTGGTATTGTTTGTGGTGGATGCAGCCCAATCGGACCTGGATGCCGAAGCGCTGCTTTTAAAGAAATTAAAGGCCACATCCAAACCAGCGGTACTGGCCCTGAACAAAATCGATCTGGTTGATAAACCGGAACTGCTTTCCCGGTTGGACAAGTGGCAAAATCAGCATGACTTTGCGGATATGGTGCCCATTTCAGCCACACGAGGGACCCAGGTGGATGTCCTGATTCAGGCAATGGAAAAGCTGCTTCCCGATGGCCCGCCGTTTTTTGAGGAAGATATGCTCACTGATTTGCCCCAGCGGTTTCTTGCAGCGGAAATCATTCGCGAAAAGGTGTTTCGAATGACCGGGCAGGAGATTCCCTATTCCACGGCGGTAACCGTAACCGACTTTTCAAAAAAAGACCGCGGGCGTATCGTTCACATTCATGCAACCATCCACCTGGAGCGAGATTCCCAAAAGGGAATCGTCATCGGCAAGGGTGGCCGGAAGTTGGGCCAGATCGGTGAGGCCGCCCGAAAGTCCATCGAGCAAATGCTGGAAACCAAAGTATTTTTAAAACTTTTGGTGCGGATTCAAAAAAACTGGAGCCGGGATACCAAGGCGCTGCGAAAATTCGGCTATTGATGATTCTATCCTTTCATCCCATCATCGTTGGAGACGAAAACCGACTGTGTGCCGGACGCCGCCCGGATGGACGGGATTTGTCGGCCATCCGGGCCGCTGACGCCGTTATATTGCCCCAGGGATGCTATCCGGTGCTTTTTGAGATGGTTCGGCAAAATTGCGCCCATTTTTTTCCGGACTACACCTGCCGTTTTGACTATCCCGGAAAAATCAGCCAGTCAGAACTTTTCCGTAAACTGGAAATCGATCATCCGGACACCCAGGCATTTACCTCGTTGGAAACGTTTTATCATCGATACGACCGGCGGTTGGATTGTGCCCGGCTTCAATTTCCCCTTGTCTTTAAATTCGATTGGGGTGGAGAGGGCCATGGGGTTTATCGAGTCGATGATCCGCAACAGCTTTTGAACCTACTGGACAAGGCAGCCGAATCGGAAAAAACCGGTCAGTCCGGATTTCTTCTTCAACGCCTGATTCCCGATGGCGGCCGGGCCTTGCGGGTGGTGGTCATTGGCGAGACGATTCTTTCCTATTGGCGAGTGCAGTCGGATGAAAATCAATTCTGCGCTAATCTGGCTACCGGGGCCACCATTGATTCTACAGGCCTGCCGGGTTTGCAACAGGCCGGTCGAAAGGCCGCCCGGCTGCTATCCGGGTGCACCGGAATCAATCTGGCCGGCATTGATTTCTTGTTTGATACAACCGTTTCGCAGGCTGATTCGAAGTCCACGCCGCTGATTTTGGAGATCAACTATTTTTTCGGTAGACGCGGTATCGGCGATTCCAATACCTATTACACCTTACTGCGATCAGAAATTGTTAAATGGCTTCAATCCATTCATCTGCCGACCGAAACCGTGGCTCAAGCTTCGCTGGAGTAAATTCAAGCAAAAAAGGGGCGCGTATGAGCATAATTTCATTTGACTGGGATGACCGGGACATCAAACGCGAGCGCCGGCGGGCCCGGGATTTGCGCGACACCCAGTGGTGGAAGCGAAAGCTCGCCAAAGGACTTTGCCATTACTGCAATGCGGCCATATTGCCCAAGGAACTGACCATGGACCATATTGTTCCGCTGTCCAGGGGCGGACGATCCACCAAAGGAAATGTTGTGGCTTGCTGCAAGGACTGCAACAATAAAAAAAAGCATCTGTTGCCCATGGAATGGGAAGTTTATCTTGAATCGATCCAAAAGGATTCAGAGCCCTGACGTCAGTCCGGTCTGCCGGCCGGTTTCGGCTGATTTGCACTTGACAGGGCGACTGTTTGGATGCTATCGACTCATTCACCATAAAGGCACGTAGCTCAGGGGGAGAGCGCTACCCTGACACGGTAGAAGTCGGGAGTTCAAATCTCCCCGTGCCTACCAGTAAAATCTAAAGGGGTCGCATCTTAATTATTAAGTATTCATAACCAATAGTTAATAATTAAGATGCGACCCCGAATGCGACCCCAAACGGCTTAAACGGATAGTTTCCGCCACTTCAACAGATGCCCCACGAAAATGCCGATGACAAAACCCACTGCCAGATTGGATGCCAGGGTAATGCCAAGCATTAATGTTGCGACAAAATAGTCTTTTCGAGTATCGAGATCCATAATGGTCAGGGTTAACTGTGCACCGGAAAAAATCAGCAGTATTCCCAGAATGGACATGGGAAGCAAGTTGAAGAAGCTGAGAATCCGGTCCCCGAGGATTACGGCCAACAGTACGAAAATAGATCCGATCATCAGGTTTGATCCAGCTGTGCGTGCGCCAAACCGGTAGTGAGCGGCCAGCCCCCCCGCGCCGTGACAAAGCGGCATGCCCCCGAAGCAGAAGCTTAAAAAGCATGCAACGGCCATGCTCAGGCAGGCATTTCGATTGGACACCTTTGATGAGCGATCTTTAAAATACGACTTGGACAGATCCGTGTACGCCAGCACGGCATTACCGATGGTCATTGGAAACTGGGGAAGCACCAGGATAAACAGTGCAAAGGTAAAATCAGCCCGTTGGGGAAAGGCGAAGGGCAAAACATCCGGTAGGTTGAATCCGAGACCGCTTCCAAGATCAACTCTGGCGCCAAGCAGTAATCCCACCAAAAGTCCCCCTGAGACGATACACAAACACGCGGGAAATTTTTGGTTGTCCAGCAAAATCAATCCAACAATACCACCGAGCACACCAACTAAAAGACCGACTGGAATGGGCCCGAGGAACTGAATGGTCAGATACGGCTCCGCAGCATTTTGAAGTGTTTGAAACGCTGATGCTCCGATTATGAAATTGACCCCACCTGAAATCAGCAGGGCCCCGGTGGATAGCTGCACACCGCGAATGACGGATTTAAGTGTATATTTTTTAATGATATCAATGGCCCCGGTTAATCCGACAATCAGGAGTAACACAGCCATTAACAGTGATGATGCCAATACTTGTGAGGCAGTCATGGCTGCTGCAATCGAATAGGCACCAATGACTTTCATCGGTTGAACCGGAACCGTTATGCCGAAAAACAGTCCCGAGAGGATGTAAAAAACACCGATTGAGAAAAACAGTCCGAGCGGATTGAGACCATTGATCAACACCATTGCGATGGCGATGGGCAGCAATGTGCCAAGATCACCCAAAGACCCTGCCAATTCCATTCGATCGAACTTAAAGCGTTCAGACATAAGGCAGCCCGATTATCTCAATACAACAGCGAGTTAAACCCTCATGCCATCATGGGGCAGGAGAGATAATTTAGCAAGGCGTTTGATGGCATGGAGGATATATTTTACGCCGGCTGTATGACGGCCATTACGATTGCTTGGTCGCGACGCTCACATCGTCCACCAGGACGGCCGGGCAGCGCCAGATACCCAGCCCGTTCACCGGGGGCGCACCGGCACCATGCAGGCGATTTTCCATGGCCACGATGTTATGAGGCGTTTCGTAAATATTGCCTGCCACCATGGCGTCTTTGACATGCCCGACGATTTTGCCGCCTTGTACATACAAGCCGGGAGACAGACCCACAGAAAAGTCGCCGGCCGGAATATTGCCGGTATGACCGCCGAGGTCTCCGGCAACGATGATGCCGCTGTCCATGGACGCAATCATTTCCGACAAGCTTTGATCCCCCGGTTCGACCATCAGGTGTTGCAGAGCAGGGGCGGGTTTGAAGGAAATCGGGTCTCCTGCATACCCCATCTTGTAGCCATGCCCGGTGGGATTGATACCGAGCTTTCCGGCGTAGAGGCGGTCTGTGAAAATATTTTCCAGGATGCCGTTTTTAACAAGCGACATGGGCTCACACGGGGTTCCCTCGTCATCAAAGGCCCGGGCGCCCGGATGGGCATCGGCCAGGGGGGTGTCCTGCACCGTGAGTTTAGAATCGAGAATCTTTTCACCGATTTTATCGCCAAGGGGGGATTGTTTATGGAAAATCATCTGGGCGTTGGTCCCGGCAACAATCCGCATGAGCAGGGTGGTGACGGTTTCCGGAAGAAAGAGAACGGGCATGTTCCCGCCTTTGGGCCGGGCTTCTTTTTCAGCGGCATTAAACAATGCGACGATGTGCTCGATGGATTCATCGGGTATTTCACAGAAGGTTTTTCCGGTAAAGCCCCGGGATATGTTGGCAAATGAGCCGGGGAAAAGCAGCATGGGGTTGAAAACATACTCGCTGCAGCGCGATTGCAGGTCTGCCCCAAGGCTATTTAGAATCCGGGTTTGCGTTTGGGTAAAGGTTGTCGTCGCCATCAGTTGCCCGGCGGATTTTTCCTGGAGCAGATCACCAACCCGCCGGCATTCATTTGCCAGGGTCTCGCTCGTTGTGGATTCCGAGGCCGGATCAAATGTGTCCAGAGATGGAACCGCCGGCGTGTTTGCAAAGGATGCGGGTGCTTCAGCACCGCCGTTAAGGGCGTTTCGTGCATTTTGGATCAGGTTGTCCCTGTTCTTCAGGTTCTTGGTATAGCTGAATCCCAGCTTGCCGTCTTTGATGATTCGAAGTGTGACGCCGGACTGAATCGCCTGTTCGATATTATTTAATTTCGCGTTTTGAAAATAAACGGTGCTCGTCTCGGATTGAACTGAATATACTTCGGCCTGATCGCAGACCTTTTTCGCCATCTGAAGTAGTTTTTCCATTATACACCTCCTACCACAACATTGTTAATCAGAATATGGGGCGCACCGAGACATGATCTTGGATTGGCCTGGCCCTTACCGCATCCGCCGGTTTTGCCGAGTTTCAAATCATCGGCAACTCCCACAATGCTTTGCAGTGTTACGTAGAGGTTTCCGGAAATACTGGTATCTCTGACCAGTTCCGCCTTTTTGCCGCCCCGAATCCGGTACCCGTATTGGCTGGCGAAAGTGAAATTTTCACCGCTGGTCTGTCCGCCCAGGCTGTCCACAAAATAGTATCCTTCACCCAGACGTTCCATCAGGATGTCGAGTGTGTCAGGCCCCGGTTCGATGAAGATGTTTCCCATGCGGATCATGGGGGCGTACCGGTAATCTTCGGCCACACAATGCCCCGTAATCGGCTCACCGAAGCTTGCGGCCGTTCGCCTGGAATGGAGCCGGCCCGTGAGCACACCGTTTTTCATGAGCGCAACGGGTTTTGCCAATACACCTTCATCATCATACTTGTAATGCCCCAATTGATTTCGAGGGGTTGGATTATCTGTAATGCTGAGGATATGCGTACCCAGCTTTGCGCCGAGTTGCATTTTTTCACGCATGGTGGGGGCTTCTTCGATGATATCGGCTTCTGAAAAATGACCGAAGGCTTCGTGGGTAAACACCCCGGCCAAATGTGGATCGAGAATGACATTGTGAACCCCGCCCTTTACCGGAGAGGCTGTCAGAAGGTCCAGCGCCAGGGCGGTTTTTTTCTCGAATTCAGCATCTTCGTTTCGCAGGCCGGTAAACCCCTCGCTGCCGCCAATGCCCACCATCGTTTTACGAATTTCCGCGCCTGCTGACGATGTGATGACGCATCGAAGCTGGGTTGTAACCAGATCCTCTTGAATCCGGGCGCCCTCGGTGCTCATGAAGTGCTTTTCCCGTATTTGTTCCACATACCCCGTGTTGGTGGATACGATGTTTTCGTGCCCCAGCGGGATCTCGTTATATCGGTGGGTCAAGGCGGTTTTTTCTTCTAGCGTGATTTTTCTGGGGTCTTCGTCCAGTGATGGCTTATAGATGTCCTCAATTGCCGCTGCAGATGAAAGCAGAATCGGTTCGCGAGTGTTCTTTGCAATGATTGCCGCGTTTTCCAGCGCTTTTCCAACGGCCGTGTCCGCATCGGCTGCCTTTGTGAACGAAACCGATGCAAAGCCACCGTTTTTAAGCACCCGCACGACATATCCATCCGCGGTGTTTGAACCCGTGCCGGTGAGGTTTTTGCCCGTGAAGGTGACGGTGGTATCGGTTTTTTTCTCGTATCGGATGTCGGCGTAATCCGCATCCACCTTTTCCAAAATTTGGTTTAGATGATCGAACATCAGGCCTCCTGTTTGATTCGCTTTTGAATTAAATGCCGGTTTTGATCGCGACAGCCTGCAAACATCATTTTTATGACTGCGATGAACACCCAATACTTGATCGAAAACAGATACGCAATATAATAAATAACACCGGTTGCCGAACTTTGAGAAACCCGGATTCCATTGAGCCTTTGATGATCTCCAGGCAGGGTTTCAACCGTCTCAAGGGCTTTGGATTTTTGGAAATCCTGTATCTTCTGCAGTTGCATTGGCAATCTGAACTCTTGTCAGTGGCACAATGAGTGGCCTTTTTGATAAACGAAATGACCAGATGGCAAATGACAGCTCAGGTGAACTGTTGGAAAAGTCAAGAAAATTTACATGTTATGATTGACCAAAATCGAAAATATCTTGACAGCGAGTGTGATTTTGAGCATAAATACAATGTGAGTTGTTTTGACCAAATCAAACGGTTGCCCCGGCAAAGGTACCGGTGTTAATTTTCATACAAGTGGGAGTTGCCAGGGGGTAAGGTTGAGAATGGTGAGACTCCAGAGGGGTGTCTTACCCTGTAGATAGAAGCTGATAATCGATTTCCCATCTTAAATGTTTTTCTGTTGCTGAAACGGGAGGTCCACTCATGAAAGATCTACTTGTTGAAATCGCAAAGGCTTTGGTTGATAATCCGGAACAAGTAAAGGTTTCTGAGATTAAAGGTAGGCAGACCATTGTGCTGGAACTTAGTGTTGCTAAAGAGGATTTAGGAAAGATCATTGGTAGACAAGGCAAAAATGCAAATGCAATACGAACGGTATTGAATTGTGCTGCCAGAAAGCTGAACAAGCATGTGGTGCTGGAAGTTATAGAGTAATAAAGGCTTCCGGCATAAAGTGGGTACTTATCCTGAAGGAACTGTGCCGGAAGGTGAGATCAAAAAATGGTAAAAAAAATTATATCAGGTGGACAAACAGGTGCCCAGCAAGGTGCCTTGGATGCAGTCATTGAATTTGGCATCCCATATGGCGGTTGGATACCAAAAGGCCGGCTTACGGAGGATGGCCCTTTGCAGGGAATGCTGACCTTCACGGAGATGCCGACTAAAAGTGATAAGGCCTGTACTGAGCAAAACGTGGTTGACTCTGATGGCACGGTAATCATTTCAAGGGGCAGGCTCAAAGGTGGTTCAGCATATACAAAAAAAATGGCGAAGCGGCATAATAACCCTTACCTTCATATCAACCTTAAAAAGACAGCTACTTTCTTTGCCGCATCAGAAATAATTAAATGGGTAGAAGAAAACGACATCGAAGTTCTTAATGTAACGGGTCCAAGAGAAAACAAAGATCCTTTCATATGTAAAGATGTACAAAAGATCATTGAAGGGGTCTATTATCTGAGTATTGTTAAGGCAGATATGGATTTTATGCAACTTCCCAATTATGATGGGATGAAATTAGATCCGGCCAATAGACCCAGGACTGTTGAAGAAGCGGTAAACAGAACCATATATGATATGTCACTGAAGGATAAAGTCGCAGTGGCCAATATGACAGAGAAGGATTTAATCATTCTTGAGGGAATATTGGTGTTCTATGTATCAATGCTGCTTGAGGAGTGGACTGTAAATGAGGAGTTGTTGGGATCTTGCAGGTCATCGACTGGAAATGATTTGGATGCAGCTGAGGCATCCGCTTTAATCTTAGAGGAGATTTGGAAAGAGCTGAAAGTGACACATAAATTAAAGGTTGTGAAATGAACAGAATCTATATCCCTGCCACAAAACCTGGGTAACCCAATATTGCTTAAAATGAGTTTGGGTGTGGGGTATCGTGTGGGATGCAGGTATTTTAGGCAGAAAAAAAGGGTTTAGAAAATCTTCCTAAACCCTTGATTCTGTGGTGGCGGGGACGACGAGACTTGAACTCGCGGCCTCTGGCTTGACAGGCCAGCGCTCTAACCAAACTGAGCTACGCCCCCGATTGGGATATCGTTTTGATTGTGGTGGGCGGAACAGGGCTTGAACCTGTGACCCTCGGCTTGTAAGGCCGATGCTCTCCCAACTGAGCTACCCGCCCGTCTTCATAGGCAAATTTTCCTGCAAAGAGAGTCGTATGGCTACCAAGATAGCCTGTTGTTGTCAAGGAAAAAGTTCCCTTTATTTGCTATATTAAAGAACTTTCCCTCGGTGCTTCTTTTGGCGGAATTTCCAGTGGAATATCACTTCCTTTAAATACCGGTTCGCCCTCCGGTTCGATCAATGCATGCGATAGTACCTCGTCCATATGCTCGACGAGAATCATCTCGACCTTTTTGGAAATAACGGCCGGTATGTCCTTTAAATCCTTTTTGTTTTCCATCGGTATCAGCACCGCGCGAATGTTCCCCCGATGGGCGGCCAGAATTTTTTCCTTGAGCCCACCGATGGGCAGAACCCGGCCGCGCAGGGTGATTTCACCGGTCATCGCGATATCGCGCCGAATGGGTCGCTTGGTCAGCGCCGACGCGATGGCGCTGCAAATGGATATGCCCGCTGAGGGGCCATCTTTGGGAATAGCACCTTCCGGGATATGGACATGAATATCAACCGATTTGTAAAATTCCGGATCGATGGCCAGGGATTCCGCCCGAGATCGAACATAGCTCATGGCCGCCTGGGCGGATTCCTTCATGACGTCACCGAGTTTTCCAGTGATGATCAAATCCCCTTTCCCAGGCATGGTAAGCGCTTCCACGCACAGCAGTTCGCCGCCCACCTGGGTCCAGGCAAGACCGGTGGCCATGCCGACCTGGTCGTTTTCTTCGACCTGTCCGTACTTGAAGCGCTCCGGGCCGAGGAATTTTTGAACTGACGTGGCGGTGATCCGATGGGATTTGCTTTTTCGATCGGTGTGCTTCAGAACCTCTCGGGCAACCTTTCGGCAGATGGCCGCAAGTTCCCGTTCAAGATTTCGAACCCCCGCTTCCCGGGTATAGTGCCGAATCAGTGACAAGATGGCGCTTTTGGAAAAATTGACCGGTATTTCCGAAAGGCCGTTGGCCTTGATCTGCTTGGGAAGCAGAAACTTGGTCGCGATGCTAAATTTCTCGTATTCGGTATAACCCGGAAGGCGGATTACCTCCATCCGGTCCTGAAGCGGTAGGGGAATGTCCGGCAATGTGTTGGCGGTTGTGATAAACAGGATGTCGGAAAGATCATAATCCACGTCCAGGTAGTGGTCATTGAAATTGAAGTTCTGCTCGGGGTCCAGGACTTCCAAAAGGGCCGCCGACGGGTCTCCCCTGAAATCCATGCTCATTTTATCAACTTCATCAAGACAAAAGACCGGATTGTTGACACCGACTTTTTTCAGCGATTGGATGATTTTCCCGGGCATGGCTCCGATATAGGTTCGCCGATGGCCCCGAATTTCGGCCTCATCCCGAACCCCGCCCAGAGACAGGCGGACAAATTTGCGTCCCGTTGCCCGGGCCACCGATTTTGCCAGAGAGGTTTTCCCAACGCCCGGCGGTCCCACCAGACAGAGAATGGGGCCGCGAATTTTTTTTACCAGGCACTGGACGGCTAAGTATTCCAGAATCCGCTCTTTGGGTTTTTCCAGTCCGTAATGGTCTTCGTCCAGGATGGTTTCGGCTTTCTCAATTTCGGTTCGAACCTTGCTCTTGTCAAACCAGGGCAAACTGATCAGCCAGTCGATGTAGTTTCGCACCACCGTGGCTTCGGCCGACATGGGGGTCATGAGCTTGAGTTTTTTGAATTCCTGCCGAACCTTACCCGCAGATTCTTTGGACATTCGTTTGCGCTTGATGCGTTTTTCAAGCTCGTTTAATTCCTCTGCCGGGTCTTCTTCCG
>JAFDDL010000610.1 GCA_019310865.1 Deltaproteobacteria bacterium
TGAGGCGCCCAGCTGGCAAGGCACGAAAATTAAAGAATATCAGGATATTCTGTATTTTCGTAACGCCGCCAGGTGGGATGCATCGACGCATAAAATGTGAAGTTATTTTTGCGCAAGCCCTTAGGACAAACGCTCAGGTAGAACAACCAATAAATGAAGAAAACGGGACATTGTTATGGCCTTCCGGCCCCGTCCCGTTTTATTAATGTCTGTAAAAACCTGGTCAGCTATGCCAGGATTCTTTACTATCCACACAAGCAAGGTTTACGCGCGGCGCCGGTTTCATCCAACCGGCCGCGTTTGGTCTTTTGCGGGGCGTTGCGGAGTAATTCCGGATTTTCTTTTGCCTCTTGGGCAATGGCCTTCATGGCGTCGATGAATCGATTGATGTCCTCCCGGCTTTCCGTTTCGGTGGGCTCGATCATAATGGCGCCGTGAACCACCAGCGGGAAATAGATGGTGGGCGGATGAAAACCGTATTCCATAAGGCGCTTGACGATGTCCAGTGTGGTGACTTTATACTCGGCCTGGTATTTGTCCGAAAAGACGCACTCGTGCATGCACGGCTGGTCATAGGCCAGATGATAGGTGCCGCGCAGCTTTTCCTTGATATAATTTGCATTGAGAACCGCCAGTTGACTGGACTTTTTCAGGTTTTCGGCGCCCAAGCTGCGAATATAGCTATAGGCCCGTACCAGGACGCCGAAGTTGCCGTAAAACGAATGGATTTTCCCAACGGAGTCCGGATAATCTTCAGACAGCACAAAACGACCTTCCGTTTGAACCACTCGCGGTGATGGCAGAAAGGGTGCCAGTTCCTCAGTGACACAGATCGGGCCGGCGCCCGGGCCGCCCCCACCATGGGGTGTTGAGAAGGTCTTGTGCAGGTTCAGGTGGAGAATATCCACCCCGGTATCGGCCATGTCCACGATTCCCATCACCGCGTTAATATTGGCACCCTCACCGTAGACCAGGCCACCTCTGGCGTGGACGATGTCGGTGACCTGCCGAATATGCTTTTCAAACAACCCCAGCGTGTTGGGATTGGTGATCATGATACCGGCGGTATCTTCATCCATGAGCTGGGAAATGGTCTCCGGTGACAAAATACCTTCGTCGTTGGAATTGACGGAAACACATTTGAAGCCGCATAATGCCGAGCTTGCCGGATTGGTGCCGTGGGCAGTATCGGGAATGAGAATCTTGTGGCGGGGTTTGCCCTTGGATTTATGGTAGGCGTCAAACATGATCATGCCGGTCAACTCGCCATGGGCCCCGGCGGCCGGCTGGAGACTAACGGCCGGAAGACCGGTGATGGCCGATAAATACTGCTCCAGTTCATACAGAAGTTGAAGTGCCCCCTGGCGCAGCTCATCGGGAAGCAGCGGGTGCACGTGGGCAAATCCGGGCAGGCCGGCCTGTCGCTCATTGGTTTTGGGATTGTACTTCATGGTGCACGATCCCAGGGGATACATCCCACTGTCGACACCGAAATTCCATTGGGACAATCGGGTGTAATGCCGAACCACATCCAGCTCCCCAAGATCCGGAAAGTCTGGTCCATCCCCCGTCAGGCTTGTATCGACGGGGGCGCTTTCAACATCGCACCGGGGAAGCGAGTAACCGCATCGTCCAGGCGATCCCTTTTCCCACAGAAGCGGTTCTTCAAAAATCAATCCGGTGGTTCCCACGGGTTGGCTCATGATTGCACCTCCTTGACCAGGGTATCCATGTCGTTGCGGGAGTTGGTCTCCGTGACGCATAGCAGGTAATGATCGGTCAGTTCCGAAAAATAATCGCCCAGGGGAAGTCCCGGCACAATTTTCTTTTCAAGTAGTTTCCGGTAGGTCCGGTCAAAGCCGGGTGAAAACTTGACCACAAATTCATTAAAGGTCGGTGACGTAAAGGGTATCTCAAACCCGGCATTCTTTAAGGCGTTTTTCAGATATTCGGCCTTGTCATAGTTGATCCGGGACAGCTTTCGAATACCGGTACCCCCTAAAGAGGCCATGTACATGGCCGAAGCCGTGGCGCAAAGCCCCTGGTTGGAGCAGATATTGGAGGTCGCCCGCTCGCGTCGAATGTGCTGCTCCCGAGTTGCCAGGGTCAGCACAAATCCCGGGCGGCCTTGCGTGTCGGTGGTTTTGCCCACCAGACGACCCGGCAGGTTTCGCATGTATTTTGCCTGGGTTGCAAACATGCCCAGCCCGGGTCCGCCAAACGATTTGGGTATGCCGAAACTCTGGCCTTCGCCACAGGCAATGTCGGCCCCCAGGCTGCCGGGGTTTTTATACATGCCATAGGCAAGCGGCTCGCTGAACGCCGTTACGAGCAAGGTTTTGCCATCTGCGTGGGTGCGTGCGCCGAGTGTTTGTAAATCTTCAATGCAACCGAAAAAGTTGGGGGATTGAACCGCCACAGCTGCAATATCGTCAAGCGAATCCAAATTCGACAGGTCGGTTCGTCCGGAGGCGTCGTAGGGCAGGTCAATAATTTCAAAATCCGTGGGCGCCAGGTAGGTTCGAACCACCCGCTGGTAAAGCGGGTTCACCGCCTTGGACAGGGCCACCTTTTTTCGTCGGGTTACCCGAATGGCCATCAGCAGCGCTTCCGCCAAACCGGAGGCACCGTCGTACATGGAGGCATTGGCCACATCCATGCCCAAAAGTCGTGTCACCAGGGTCTGGTATTCGTAAATCGCCTGCAGGGTTCCCTGACTGATTTCCGGCTGATAGGGGGTGTAGGCGGTGGAAAGTTCACTTCGGCCCAGTAGATAGCTCACCGAGGCCGGTGTGTAATGATCATAGCTGCCGGCGCCGAGAAACACTTTGTACTCGGGGGCCGTTGCCTGGTGCGCTGCCAGATGATCCATATGATCGTTTAACTCCCACTCGCTCAGCGCATCGGGCAGATCCATAGCCGCATTCCGGCGGCAGTTTTCCGGAATGGCGGTAAACAGATCGTCCAGATCGATCGCGCCCACCGTTTCGAGCATAGCGGCGATATC
>JAFDDL010000611.1 GCA_019310865.1 Deltaproteobacteria bacterium
TTTTGATCCGGGATATAGACTGGAAAAAGGATTTTGGGACTAACCAGTTGAAACGTTACTTGTTGGATTATTAAATTACAGGGAGGCGAAATGACGAAACTGTTGGAAGGAAAAGTGGCGATTATAACCGGCGCCACTCGGCCCAAGGGAATGGGGTGGGCGACTGCACTGAAAATGGCAGCCCAGGGCGCTAGTGTGGTCGTAACCGGAAAGTGCCGGGTGCGGCCCGAGATCGAACTGACCGATTTTGGCATGCCCCTCAGCGATGGGTTTTCAGCACTGGAAGCGCTGGTCAGGGAAATTGAGGACCTGGGCTCAAGGGGGCTCGCCGTGGCGGTGGACGTGACAGTTCAAGACGAGGTGACGGCCTGCGTGGAGAAAACCTGCGAAACCTTCGGTGGCGTGGATATCCTGTTTAACAACGCCGGCACCGGGGTTGGCGCCGGGCCATTTCTGGATATTCCCAATGAGCAGTGGGACCTCTCCTGGCAGGTCAATGTCATGGGCATGGTCAATTTTATCCGGGCGGTCATCCCGTCGATGAGGGTACGGGGCGGGGGTTCCATTATCAACAACTCCTCGGTTTCCGGTCAAGTAGCCTATGCCGGCCTCCCCGCGTATATGACAACCAAACATGCGGTTGTCGGCTTGACAAAGGTGGTTGCCGCTGAATTCGGCCCGGAAGACATCCGGTGCAACGTTATCTGTCCCGGTGTCATTCTAACAGACATGGGAGAGGCCGAGATCCGGTTTCTTGCCAAAGAACACGGCATCAGCGAGGAAGCGGCTGAGAAGATGCTGACGGGAAATTGTGTCATGGCCCGTGCCGGGATGCCCTCGGAGGTGGGAGACCTTGTGGCCTATCTGGCCGGGCCTGCGGCGTCCTATCTCACCGGCACGCAGCTTCCCGTGAGCGGTGGATGGACGTACGGGATCTATTAATTCGGCGGCAGAGTTTGGTCATCCCCCCTCCTGTTTTACGAATGGGCCAAATCTGTTTTAAAAGCGTTTTGATAATGATTCATTATTGTTCGAAACGCCACGATGTCAAGAATAATACAGAGAGAGATAATTATTAAAAATACAGATGGTTATTTAAAAAATAACGTGTTGGCATGTTAATTGTATTGTAAAATATCCGAGGTTATTGCGAATTGTTTTTCCCAGAGAACGCTATCGGCCAATAGCCTATTATTCCTACCTGGGTTTCATAGAGTAGAAGGAGGCAAAAAATGAAAGATCCATTTTCTGTAGATGGCAAGCGTTGTCTGATCACAGGCGGAACCTCCGGCATTGGCCTGGCCGCTGCTAAACACCTGGCTGGACGCGGTGCCACGGTTGTGATAAGTGGTCGCCGTGAAAGTGGTCATGCGATCGCGGAGGAGATTGGCGCTACCTTTATCCAGGCTGATGTTTCCAAGCCGGATCAGGTGAAGAGACTGATCAAGGAGGGGGCTGAGGCATTGATCGGTAAAATCGATTTCCTGTTCCTGAATGCCGGTATGTCTAATCGAGACAAGATGATCGATGATCTGACTGTCGAGGAGATGCGTGAACTCTTTGCCATCAATTTCGACCATGTATTTGCCGGTATTCATTATGCCGTGCCTTATATGACCGAATACGGTTCAATCCTGCTCGCCGGTTCTGCTGCCGGCAATACCACCGGGGCCACCTTTGCGGACTACGCCCCTTCCAAGGCCGCACTCAGCATGCTGGCACGTACAGTAGGGATCGAGCTGGGGCCCCGAAAGATTCGCGTCAACTGCCTTGTGCCGGGTCTCGTCATCACCCCGATGATCCATCCAGGTACCCACGATTGGCCGTTTGCCAATCAGTTGATCGTCGGCGAACCGCGCCAGCCTGAAGAAATTGCACCTTTCATTCAGCTGATGGCGTCTGACGCCAGCAGGCCAATGACAGGCTGCGACATTGTGTGTGACGACGGTATCTCAGCAGGTTTCTCAATCCCAGCGATGACTGCGGTCGCAGAAAAGAGTGAGAGAGAGGGCATCGTATGACACCTAAGCCGGAAAGCCTGAAGCCATAAATGAAGGAGAAATGCTATGGAAACGGAAAGAAAAGTCTATAACCTGATCCCTGCATTAGAAGCGTATCCAGTATCTCAAGCGCTGAAGGTTGGCGACACGATATACTTATCCGGTAATGTGGCTTTCACTGAAGCGGGCGAGTTTGTGGGAGAAAATGACATGATGGCACAGACCCGTCAAGTGTATAAGAATATTACAAAGACATTGGCTCATTTCGGTGCATCGCTTAAAAATATTGTCGAGGTGTTCGTTTTCGTAACGGATATTGACAGGATGGAAGAGGTTGTCGAAGTCACGAAAGATATTTATGGCGAACAAACGTATCCTCCCGTTTCGGTGGGTGTGGAGGTTCGACGGCTTTCACTACCCGAAATGCTTGTGGAGATTAAGGTGACCGCAAGGTTATAGACGGTACCGGTGAAAACCATTGTCAACTCAAGATGCAATTTGAAGGGAGGGCAACAAAGGTGTTAGCAGAGGTTATCGCATATGTATGGCGACATACACCCCCCCCAAATTCACCATAGGGAGGATGAAATGTTTTATTGCATAGCATATATCACTTACAATCAAAAACCTTTAGAAGGAAGTAGGAGGATTGAAATGAAACGATTAAAGAATGTAGTCCCAATGTTCATCTTGTTGTTTTCATGGCTTCTCTTGGTCACATCATCAAGTTTATGGGCCGGTTCCCTGCCGCGTCCGGAGACGTATATGCCATCTTTTGATGAATTTACAAAAAACAAAAGGTACTTTGACGATCCCCGCCCGTTTAAAAACACTATTGGCCCCTATCAGGTTTGCCCCAAAGAAATTATTGACGTCCTGACTTTTGATGTGGAAAAGATGAAGACCGCCTGGGTTGAGGTGGTGGGTTTCAGGGCGCCGGATGTGGTGGGTAAAATTTCACCTGAAATCAAGCTGGGGAAATACACCTGGCAGGAGGTCCAAAACA
>JAFDDL010000060.1 GCA_019310865.1 Deltaproteobacteria bacterium
GGATGTTTTTAAGCTCCTTCATCGAAACCAAGGCGGCAACCGATTCTCCCCGTCGGGTCAAAACAAAAGATTCGTTTCCAAAGGAAATTTAGGGGACGTTCCCAACTTTTGAACTTTATTGGTATTAGCGGCAATTTTCATTACCGCCCACATTTAAACGCGAATCGAAACGAAAAGAATGAAGGTCGGGATTGAGATCGACATAGCGACATAGCGACATAGGGCCGGACCACGCTAACCATTTGACATTGCATAACAAATAGCTTAATAACGTCTCTGAATCGGTCTTAATCGACCAGTTTTCCCCCGAAAATTGCCCTGTTAAGCCGCCGGCGATTTAATCACATCCCTTTGCGGCCATGGCACCGAAGGGGGGATGTTGTCAACCAACACGCCGGGTCATGGCTGCCTCCGAACCGCATTGTGTCAACGTATTTCCTTTGATACCACTTCTTTGGAGGAAAAAATTATATCACCGGCAATTGTGGCAAGTGGTTGAAGTGGATATCGCGCGTGAATAATAGGAGGTCATGTTGAAGCGCCAGGGCGGCAATCCATAAATCGTTGGTCGGTATGGGCGTGCCTTGTTTTCTGAGTTGCCTGAAAAGTCGAGCATATTGATGCGTCGTATCCTCATCGGCAAAAAGCTGTTTGACGCGCGGGCTGTTAAGAAACCGTGTAAGCGTCTGCTCGTTTTTGTAACTCCGCGTTCCACAGGCAAAACCTGCCCGGAGTTCACCGAGAACGATAAAGGGAATCATGATATCAGCGGCCCGCCTAATCACATGCACAGCTTCCGGTGCCCCTTCACAAAAATCCTGGTAGCGATTGCTGTCCACTAGGATTCTCATTTCCAGAGCTCCTCGTCAATGGACTCGAAAGCCTCCATGGCGGCGTCGAAATCAGGGTCGGCCACCCAAGATCCCGCCAGCTCGTCGAGATCATGATATTCCACCGGCTCATCCGCCACACCGACCCCGCGTTTGAGAATAGCCAGTAAAACAGCATTGAGGCTCTTATGCGTTTTTTTTGCCTGTTGTCGGACGAGCCGATCAACCTGTTCTGGTATCTTTCGAATTGTGTATTGCGTCGTTTTCATGCCTGCAATGTATATAATTAGTGCAGGCATGTCAATGGCCAATAATTTTCGGACTGTGACACACAGCCTGAAACGAGACTGACCTTTCGGTCGTTCATAGTGATCCAGGAATTTAGGGGACGTTCCCAACTTTTAAACTTGACATAGCGACATAGGGTCTGGCCACGCTAACCATTTGATATTGCACAATAAATAGCTTAATAACGTCTCTGAATCGGTCTTAATCGACCAGTTTCCCCCCAAAATTGCTCTATTAAGGGAATCAATGAAAAATGGCTCGTGTAAAAAGACATTATATACCTGACCATATATGGCATATAACCCATCAGTGCCATAGGCAAGAATTCCTTGACGGCAAACCGGACAATGACCTGGTTCACCTCGTCTGCCGCTCCAACAGTTCCTATACCGTGTTGGCAAGATTCAAGGTGTTACCGGTGTAAAGTCCGGAATTGCCCTTAACATAAATTCGTCAAAGAGAGGAACGGTAAACGCCATATCGCCATGAGAAGGGCTGTAGACCATCCCTTTTTTTATCAACCTGGCACGCGTGGGTCCGAGGCTGGTGATTTTCACACCAAGTTTATGAGCAATATCACCGGTTCGTTTGACACCGGGATCAGACAGGGCCATGGCATGCAAAAACTGTTTCTCCCGTGGTGTCAGGCGATCAAAACGAACACGAAAGAAGTTCTCGTCCAGACGGTGGATGACATGCCGGGTTGCTTCCTGCACCACTAGAAGGGTAATTGGTGAGTCGTTCGTCCGATTCCAGGCCTGATACCCCCATTCCTGAAGAAAATAAGGATAACCTTGGGTTAAACGAAAAATTTCCTCAAGAGCAGATTCCTCAAATTTTACCCCGGCTTCTTCGACAGGTCCCCGGAGAGCCCTGGCGGCATCGGATTGGGAGAGTGGACCAATGTCGGGAAAGTTGAAAAGACGCTCCGCGTATGATTTCGATTCGCCCGCCAACCCCGGTAAAATCGGTAGTCCTGCTCCCAATAATACGAGGGGCAACCGGCGCTGTTGCATCTTGTGCATGGCCATAATCAAGGCGCTTAATTCAGACCGGTTGAAGTACTGTATTTCATCAATGAAAATAGCTATAGAAGCTTTGCGTTCTCCGGCAGCTTCGGCAACCGTAATTAGCAGATCGGGCAAATCAATTTCCAAATCGCCGCTATCAGCGATACCCCGTTCCGGTTCAATGTCCAGCCCGAGTTCCACCCCACCGACAGAAACCTTGATTGCTCCGATGAAACTCTTCAATACAGCAAGGCCTTTGCGAACCTTGTTTCCGGCGCCGGTCATCCGATCCAAATCAAAAAGCAACCGTCGCAGTTGGGGGGCCAAAAGCAGGGCCAATGATTTATCTTCGTAAGCTTCAACGAGAATGGTACGATAACCATCCCTTTGAGCGATTCTTTCCATTTCATTCAGTAAAACGGTCTTGCCGGTGCCGCGAAGCCCGGTGAGGAGGATACTTTTCTCGGATCGTTTTAATTGTACCCGACCCAATAAGATTCGCGCCTGTTCCAGGACATCGTCACGACCAACTAACTCGGGCGGAGGAGAACCTGCTCCAGGTGAAAAAGGGTTTTTTATCGGATCCATGTCGTCTTCCTACAGATTTATATTAGTTTATACCCATTTATACCCATTTATACATTTAATCAAGTATAAATTGATATAATTGGGTATAAATCGTCTTTGGCAGCGGATCGTTGAACTTCTATCCTGTATTTCAAAGTTCGAGGAATTTAGGACGAGTTTAGGGGACGGACGAGTTTAGGGGACGTTCCCAACTTTTAAACTTTATTGGTATTAGCGGCGATAAAGTTTAAAAGTTGGGAGCGTCCCCCTTTTCTCCCTTTTCTCCATAGTAGCAGGTAAAATCTATGAAACACTCAATAACATCATAGCCATTTAAAAAATACAACTCGCGGTCTCCAATGATCGGAAAACCGGCTGCTTTCAGTATCTTTTCCGTGTGTTTCACATTCTTCACCTGAACGCGACAACTGACAACTGCGAGTACGCGTCTGGCTTTTGCGCGTTAGGTGAGGCGTTATAAGACGGAAAACAAAAGTAAAAATCAGGACAGGTTTCGGTAGATATCTTTGCGGTGGCCAACTTTCACAATCAGGATTAGCAGGACATTATTTAGGATCTCATAAACTATCCGATAGTCACCAACGCGAACTTTATGAAAGGGATTACTCCTGTTCTCTTCACTCAACGCCATAAAGCATCGCAGGCTAACCGGTTGGCAAATTCTTGAAAAGGCAAAACATCAATGCCGTCCTTTGTTCTCATTACCGGTCCACGGGGGTAAACGACGACCCGGCGCTGCAGGCCTTTGAGTAATGCCACAGCACGGAGGCCTTTACACCAGGTGTCTGTAAACGTTTTCCCGGACTTTACCTCGACCGCGATCAATTCCGTACCGCGAACCAGGATGAAATCGACTTCAGTTTCGGATCGGCCTGAAGGCGCCCAGTAATACATATCATCATAGAGTCCACGGTAATCCCGATATGCCCGTAATAATTGAGCCACCATTCCTTCGAACAACGGCCCTTTTTCTTCCGGAGCCAACGTACCGGTCGTCTGTTTCATGGTGCGAACGATGCCTGGATCGCACCAGTACCATTTGGGAAGTTTTCGTTCTCGTACTCGCAGCTTTGCTTCGTATGCAGGCAGTCGGAAGCACAGGAGTGTTTCCTCTAAGACATCGAGGTACCCCGTTGCCGTCGTTCTTGCTACCCCGGATTCCCGGGCAATATTGGTTACGTTGACGGTTTGACCGTGAAATAGAGCGGCTATCGGTAAAAACCGAGCAAATCCCGGCAAGTTTCGGACAAGTGCCTCGGCCTGGATTTCTTCTTTCAGATATAGCCGGGTGTAAGCGAAAAGCGTCTCCTGTTTGGCACTCGAATTCCAGACAATGGGCAGCGAGCCGTACCGCAACGCCGCATCCAAATCGAATGATTCGCCAAGTTCCTCGGGCACGAAAGGATGCATTGATCGATGCAGGGCGCGTCCTGCCAGCAGGTTGACGCCGGCACGCTTGAGTTTTCGCGCACTCGACCCGCACAGGACAAAACGCCGACGCTTTTTTTCGATGAACCGATGCACCTCGTTCAGCAGTCCCGGTAGTCTCTGCACTTCGTCTACGATTACCCAGCGATCTGTTGAAACAGCGCGCACTTCATCCGCGAAGTGACCGGGATTTGCCAACAACCTTTGGTATGTCTCCTCGGACAGCAAATCGATTACATGGGCGTCGGGAAAGGTGCCGCTAAGCCATGTACTCTTGCCCGATCCGCGTGGACCCAAAAGAAAAAAGCTTTGTTCCGGAGCTTTGCATATTCGGTTTATAACCATTTGATAGTCTCGAGGTCATTTAACGTTGAAATTTGACGATAGCCTATACAAATAGCACATATTTGTCAAGTCCGGAAATTTAGGGGACGTTCCCAACTTTTAAACTTTATTGGTATTAGCGGCGATAAAGTTATAAATGTTGGGAGCGTCCCCCTTTTCCGCCCCCCTTTTCTCCCGTGATCGTTAAAAATCACAAGGGGACAATCAAAGTTTATAAAAATGCTGAAGATGGGGTGATTTTTTTGTGAAGAAAGCATCGCTATAAGATGTTGATATCTATAGGAGTAACATCTTTTATCTTTTTGAAGTCGTGGTCGAATGTCGAGAAAGCAGTGGCGAATTTTTCCGCAAAGGTTATGTGAATGATATCGTTAATATTTTTACAGAAATCGATACGACGGCATGTCTCAAAGGCTTGATCCAACATTGATAGGTCGATTTCATGCCGGCAATAAGATTTAAACACGCTGTAATTATTTCTAATATGTTCTTTGTTAACATTAAGCTTGGATAATGTGAATATAAACTCTTGAAGACTTAGTGGAGACAGCAAGAGATTGTTGGTTTCCCCCAAATCTCTTATAAGCGCTTGGCTTTTTTGCATTTTATTCTGGTCTTGATTGACAGCCGCATAAACCAGTATGTTCGTATCAAGATAATGCATCGTTCATTTCATTCATAAGTTTGTCGAGGTCTATACCCTTAGATATTGTAATTGTTTTCGCCACAAGGAAATTTTTTTCCATTAATTGAACAAGATCTGGTTTCGGGCTTGACGGCTTCGCATCGTTGATCGGAAATATTAAAAGTTCCAAGTTTTTATCGATAAATTCGTTCGGGATTTTAACAAGGATTTGGTTTTTTTTTGGTTTTATAAATTCTCGAATCATATTCTCACTATCCCATTTTTTCTTATTTTTCATAACCGCGTAACTATCCTAACATATCCCAAAATCTAGTTTATATCAATACGCGAATTTAGGACGTTTAGGGACGTTTAGGGGACGTTCCCAACTTTTAAACTTTATTGGTATTAGCGGCGATAAAGTTTAAAAGTTGGGAGCGTCCCCATTTTCTCCCTTATGGATAAATAAACGGCTGGAGCTGCCGAAGTCGACCTTGTTGCATCTGTATTACAGTGTTGCTTTCTGAGACGCTGTCAGCTTAAAAAATACAACTCGCGGTCCCCAATGATTGGAAACCCGGCTTCTTTCAGTATCTTTTCCGTGTGTTTTACATTCTCCACCTGAAAGACAAATAAGGCCTGGCCTGTTTCACAGATGGTAAATCCATAGGCATCCTCGACATTGATACCGCCTTGGGCCAGAACTTCCGAGGCCTTTCGCAACCCGCCGGGTTTGTCTTCGATTCGAACGGCGACGATTTCCTTCAAGGTTGCGGCAAACCCTTCCTCTTTTAATGCCCGGCACCCTTCAGCCGGCTTGTCCAGGAGCAGTTTTATGATCCCATAGTCACCGGTATCGGCGATGGTGAGCGCCCGAATATTGATCACCTCTCTTTCGAGCACCTTGGTGATGCGGTGTATCTTGCCCGGCTTGTTTTCTGCGAACACGGAAACCTGTTGCGGCATGATATCCTCCTGTTCCGGCTTGGTTACATCTTTCGATTATCAATGACCCGAACCGCCTTGCCCGTACTGGGCGGAAGCGAACCCGGCTCCAACAGCTCGATGCGGGCATGGAGCATAATCGAGGCACGCAGTTTTTCGACAATTTCGGATTTGAGTTTTTTCAACTCTTTCAGATCACCGTGGAACATCTTGGAGTAGATCTCGACCTTGATGTACATCCTGTCAAGGCCCCCCTCACGTTCCAGCACAATCTGATAATTGTTCCCAACTTCGGGAATATTCATCAGAACCGTTTCAATCTGCGACGGAAACACGTTGACGCCGCCGACGATCATCATATCGTCCGTTCTGCCCTTGATCCGATCGATTCTTCGGTGTGTTCGACCGCACTGGCACGGTTCGGGAATAATTCGTGTCAGATCCCGGGTTCGGTATCGGATGATCGGCATGGCCTCCCGGTTGAGGTGCGTGAGAACCAGTTCGCCGATTTCACCGTCCGGCAAGGGTTCTTCCGTGTCCGGGTCGATGATCTCCATGATGTAGAAATCTTCCCATAGATGCATGCCGGCCCGGTATCGGCATTCAAAGGCGACACCGGGCCCGTTCATTTCCGACAACCCATAGGAATTGTATGCTTCAAGCCCCCACAAAGATTCTATTTTTGTCTTGATGCCTTCCGAATAGGGCTCTGCGCCCAGATAAGCCCGGCAGACATCCAGTTCGTGAGGATCCAGGCCGTTTTCCATGATGACCTCGGCAAGGTGCAGCGCATAGCTCGGGGTAATATGGATGACCGTGGTGTTAAAATCCTGCATGAGTTGAATCTGTTTCAAGCTGTTTCCCGATGACGAGGGAATCACCAGGGCACCGAGTTTTTCAGCGCCGTAATGAAGCCCAAGACCGCCGGTAAACAGCCCGTATCCCATCATGTTCTGGAACACATCGTCCTTTGTGGTCCCGGTGCTCATGAGACTTCGGGCCACCAGGTCCGCCCAGTCTTGAATGTCTTTGATTGTGTAAAAGATGACGGTGGATTTTCCGGTGGTTCCCGACGAGGCGTGCATTCGAACCAGATCGCTCCGCGGTGTTGCCACCATGCCGTCAGGATAACTCAACCGCAGGTCGTTTTTGGTGGTGAAGGGAAGATCTCTTAGGTGCGCAAGGGTTTTGATTTTTGATATGTTGACCCGATGATCCTTGAATACCTTACCGTAAAAGGCTGTGGTGGCGGCATTTTCAAGGGTCGCAGTCAATTTGCTGAGCTGAAGTTGGGCCAGCGCCTCACCATCAATCGTCTCGATATCGTTTTCCCAAAACATAACCAGGTCCTGTTTGTTTAAATGCAGGTGTTTAAATGCCGGTTATCATGGCCAGGCTATGTCATACCTGCATGGACCTGTCAACTTTCCCCGCGGGTGCCCGACAAATTTGAAGCTGGCATCTCTAAGGGCTCACGCAAAAATGTGAAGTTATTTCCGGAGTCTTCGCTTTCCTGCGTGAGCCCTAAGCTCACAGGGTCGTGCGCCTTTTTGTTGGTCGCTTATGACTTGGTTTTAATTGATGTATCACTAGCTTAACGGTTATCAGTATGGATTAAGGGTTCGCTTTCCTGCGCGAGCCCTGAGACATTGGGAGATTAGAGCAATGAAGATATTTTCGGACAAGGTCGCCATCGTTACGGGCGCGGCCCAGGGAATGGGCAGGGCCATTGCAGAGGCATTGGCCCAGGCCGTGCTGGGTATCATGAAATCGAATCGATTCGGTCGAATTGTCAATATGTCCTCATCCGCAGGTAGGAGCGTGTCCACCCTGGGCGGCGCCCATTACACTACCGCAAAGGCGGCGGTGCTTGGTTTTACCCGGGCTGTGGCAAAGGAGATGGCGCCTTACGATATCACCGTCAACGCCGTGTGCCCCGGTCTGATCGATACGGACATGGTTCGGTTAACCGTCTCTCCGGAAAAGATTGCCGCCTATGAAGCCGGTTTTCCCGTTCCCCGGTTGGGAACACCAGCGGAAGTCGCCAATCTGGTCCTGTTTCTTATTTCCGGTGCACCTTATATCACCGGCGCTTCCATTGACATAAACGGTGGTGATTTGATGATGTGAGTCGCATCCCCAACATATAGCATGTAGAGCCGCTTATCGGGCACGCCGGCCCCTGTTCCCTTTTTATCCTTGACAGATACCAATTGATATGTCATTATTTGCCGCATAAATATGACAAATAATGTAATAATTATAGGGCAAATAACAACAACTGGTGTCTGAATGGTGATCAGGCGAAAGATCGAATCCGAGTTACGCCGTTGGAAAAGCGCAAAAAACAGAAAGCCAATTATCCTACGAGGCGCTCGGCAGGTGGGCAAAACCTACACCATCAATCGGTTTTC
The DNA here is from genome assembly GCA_019310865.1 of Deltaproteobacteria bacterium. The sequence goes on from JAFDDL010000060.1 coordinate 8,474, forward strand.
CGAAAATTTTGAACAATTCATCGAGTTGAATTTAGAAAGACCAAGAGAACGCGAACTTTTTACGGATTTTAACACCGGCAAGGAGCTTTTTGAACGGATTCTGCTGTATAAAGGTACTCATCTCAAAAAGAATCACACAGACACGCTCCTGTTCATCGATGAAATTCAAAATTCCGCTGAAGCCATTAAAGCCCTCCGATATTTTCGTGAAGACCTAAGCGATTTGGCTGTTATTGCCGCCGGCTCACTACTTGAAGTTTTTTCAAAGCAGGAAGGCTTTTCATTCCCGGTTGGAAGAGTTAAGAATCTTTATTTATATCCGGTCAATTTTTTAGAATATCTCGAGACAGCCAACTCGCCCCTTGCCCAAAAATTATCAAATATGGACATTATCGGTGAAACAGCACTTCATGATTTATTGATGGCGCAATTTCACGAATATGCATTTTTGGGCGGTATGCCGGAAGCACTTGCTGTTTACCTGAAATCCGGCTCCTATTCCGAGTTGCGGAGCATATATGATGAGATTTTTCTAGGCTATATTGAAGACGTTGAAAAATATTCCAATATCGCAAAAGCAAAATATTTGACACATACCATCGATCGCGCCCCCCTGTATGCCGGTGAACGAATTACGTATGAAAAATTTGGTGAGTCTTCATATCGGTCAAGAGAGATCAAAGAAGCGTTTGATGTGCTTGAACGGGCATTGATTGTCCACCGGGCAAGGCCGTCAACATCAACGCGGATTCCCGTTATTGAAAAAATGCGAAAAGCGCCCAAGCTCTTTTTTCTTGATGCCGGCTTGATGAATTACCGGATTGGACTTAAAGAATTTTTCAGCGACAGGCAATCGCTGGACACGGCATATCGGGGAAGAATATCCGAGCAGATTGTGGCCCAGGAAATTGTTTCGCAGACACATCTGCCTCCGGCACTCCATTTCTGGATACGGGAAAAAGGATCTGCAGAAATTGACTTTCTATATTCGTTTAAAGAATTTGTTATTCCGGTGGAGGTTAAAAGCGGAAAAACAGGAACCCTGCGATCATTAAATCTGTTCATGGAAAAAAGTGCACATCCCTATGCCGTGAGAATATATTCCGGAAAAGCCAGAATCGACCCAATACAGCTGCCGTCGGGAAGAAAGTTTTACCTTTTTTCCATGCCGTATTATCTCATATCGGAATTTAATGACGCCCTTGATCAATTTATCCAAATTTGCAAAACTCATCAATCTTGATGTGTTTATCTTGACGTTGCATAAATACATGGGCAAATCGACACAACCCTATGATGAAACTTGCTGATAATTTCCGTTTCGCGCTTGCCGCGGTGGCAATAATCTGGGCGATCCACCTGCTCAATGGTTTTTTGCCCATTGATTTGCGCAGTTTCGGTCTGCGTCCCCGAAGCATCGACGGGTTGTGGGGGATCCTTACCGCTCCTTTCCTGCACGCAAACCCTGACATTCAGCGCGCTTTGGATTATCATTTTACTTGGCGGCGGGCTTGTCTGGCTGGCTGGAAGCACCAACAGCATTCATATCGGCGCCAGTGGGGTTATCTTCGGACTTATCGGATTTTTGATGTTTATCGGCATTTTCCGAGGAGAATGGGGCGCGTTGGTGTTATCGATCGTCATATTTTTTCTGTATGGAGGCGCATTGCTGTCGCTGCTGGCGGTGGTGCCGGGGGTCAGTTGGACCGGCCATCTGTTTGGTTTTCTCTCCGGCGTTCTGGCCGCCCGGTGGACCAGACGATGGTCATAAAGAGCCACTATATCTACCATGCAATTTGAAAAACTGCCTTTCAAATTGCATGGTTGGTTTCCATTACCCAATATTTCTTCTTACCAGAACGGTCTGCCCCTTGGCGTTGGTGGTGGAAACAATCGATAGGGTATTTTCCAGCGCCTTCACGAACGTCTTGCGGTGGTTTACATTGAAGTTGAGGCTGATGGGGATGTCTGCAATTTGTGGATCGCCGATGACGATCTTTTTTTCCATGTACCGGTTGATTTCATCGATCACCTCGGCCAGCGGCTTTTTATGAAACCGCAGCCTTCCTGTCTGCCAGTCGTTTGCCTTTTGAATGTTGACCTTAGTGATTTGAATATCCTGTTTCGCTTTATCGATGACAATTTCTTGGCCGGCGGTGATGATTTTCGGGGCTGCAGCGGATGTTTTCACCTCTTGAATCTGGCGCATTTCATCAGCTGTCGTGGAAGTTACAATGGAAACTACCGGCGAAGTGGTTTCGGTCTGTGCGATGGTGTCGGGTTTCTGCTTGACTTCCACGCTTCCTTCGGTGACCGCAACCCGGATTTTCCCCTTGATTTCCTTGTGTACATTAAATTGGGTGCCCACCGCCCGAATCGAGACATCGTCGGCCGTTACAACAAAGGGCCTGGCAGGGTCGTGGAAGACGGAAAAATGCGCACGCCCCTGTTTTAGACTGATATGGCGCAAATCCGAAGCATAACCATTTTCAATTATCGTTTCCGCATCGAGATGAACCGACGATCCGTCCGAGAGGTAGACCGTTCGCTGCTCGCCCGTTTCGGTTCGATAGGTTATATTCGAAGTGGTTTCGGAGTGTATCATCAAAACACTCAGAATAATCAGCATGCAGCAGGCGGCCAAGGCAACCGGCTTCAGTCCCGGGAAGTTTATCGAGGCCCGGAGCGATTTTTTTCTGGTAACGCGCAATTGCTCGGAAGCCTGCCACCGGTTTCGCTCCATGATGACCGAAGGTTCGTCCTTGAGCACGTCCGATCCATTCCAGATGGCTTTCATCAGGTTCAATTCCGCCGGGTGTGCTGGATTCTTTTTCAGCCAGATTTGAAATTTCCGTTGTTGCCGGGATGTCATGGGCCCCGATTTGATTTTCATCAGCCAGTCTTTGGCTTCTGATGATATTTTGTTTTTACGGTTATCAGTGTTTAATATACGCATCAGGATGTTTCTCCAAATTGTTCACGAAACTTGAGGATGGACTCGGAAATATACTTGCAGACGGTTCGTTTCGATATGCCCATCTCACTGGCGATTTCGGAATAGGTCAGCCCAACGAAGCGGTGAAGTGTAAAAGCGCGCTGGTATGCCTTATCAAGTGATTTGTATACATTTCTGAACATATCCATACTCTGTTCGGACTGCACCCACTCCTCGGGTGTCAATTCAGGTGATTTGAGCTTCATATCGGTCAGGGATACATGGGCGTTCATTTTCCTCACCTGCTGCCTGCGAAACCGGTCCTTGATGATATTGGATGCAATGGTGCAGATAAATGCAAACGTGATCTCCCGTTCATGGAGTCGAGGATCTCGAATGAGGCGAAGATAGACCTCCTGGGCCACATCCTCCCGGTCTTCCGGATTGTCAAGTTTGCCCTCGAGAAACTGGCGAAGCCTGGCATCATATTGCTCATATATACCATTGACGGCTTCGTTGTTGGCGACATTGGCCGGGGCGGTGCCTTGGGGCGCGTCCGCGCTTTTATCCGCACGTTTTTTCAAGGGACATTTTTCTTTACGATCATCTTCAAGTCGCAATGTTCATGCATCCCTTTCATTCATAGAAGTTGCGAGGGTTATGGTAAATATATCACCCCTATTTATATAAACGCAATGTGAATCAAAACGCGCACGAAAAAATGATTTCTTGAGATTATAAAAAATTGCGCGATCTTTGGCATCATGCGTTTATAATATCAGACGGCAATCATTGCCGGTTTCACAGATGCTGTCACACTCGGTAGAAAGGATTCCAACATGGCATTATTGTCAATCAGCCGAATGATAACACACCTTGCTGAAAAAGATCCGGATAGGCCATCCATAACGTGTGAAGATTACACGATTAACTGTAAACAGTTAGAATTAAAAACAAACCAGCTGGCCCGTGCTTATAAAGATATGGGTGTGGAGCCGGGTGATTTTGTGACCATTGCCCTGCCCAATTCCATCGAGTTTTATGAATCCTGCATCGCGGTATGGAAACTGGGGGCAGCGCCCCAACCGGTTTCATCCAAACTGCCCCAAATAGAGCGAGAGGCCATTATCGAGCTGGTCAACCCATCCCTGGTGGTGGGGGCCACGGTCATGGGAAATCGAAAAACCCTGCCGCCTGGATTTGAACCCGATCCGGGTCTGTCGGGCAAGGAGCTGCCCGATCGCGTCACCGCATATCATAAAGCCATGACTTCCGGTGGCAGTACGGGGCGGCCGAAACTGATCGTGGCAAAGACCCCCGGGCAGTTCGATCCCGATGATGAGGCCCTTTTGATGTCCACACAGGTCCCCGATAAGGCCCAACTGGTCACGGGCCCCTTGTACCACAATGGGCCTTTCATGTATTCAATGCTTGGCTTGCTCATGGGGAACCATATCATCGTAATGAAACGATTTGATGCCGAAGAATCTTTGCGCCTGATCGAAACGTATCAAGTGGACTGGGTGATGATGGTACCCACCATGATGCAACGGATCTGGCGATTGGGCGGTGAAATCAGAAATCGTTATGATCTTTCCTCGCTTCGAATCATGATGCACATGGCGGCACATTGCCCGCAATGGCTGAAGGAATCTTGGATCAACTGGTTGGGGCCCCAGCGGGTGTTTGAAATATACGGTGGGACGGAGTCCAACGGATCGACCTGGATCACAGGTGAAGAATGGCTGACCCACAAAGGATCTGTCGGCAAAGCGGTACCGGGATATAAAATAAAGATTGCCGGAGAAAACGGTGAAACCCTCAAGACCGGACAAGTGGGTGAAATTTTCATGTTGCCTGAATCTGGTCAAGGAAGTACATATTATTACATAGGGGCGAAAGCCGATACCATTGAAGGCGGTTGGGAAAGCCTGGGGGACATGGGCTGGATGGATGAAGACGGTTATCTATATCTGACAGACCGCAAGACGGATATGATCGTGAGCGGCGGCGCCAACATCTACCCGGCCGAGGTCGAGGCCGCCATTGATTCCCATCCTGCCGTTCGATCAAGCGTCGTGATCGGATTGCCCGATGACGATATGGGCAAAACGGTCCATGCGCTTATCGATGCACCCGGGGGGGTTACCCAAGCGGAATTGATCGCTCATCTTTCCGAGCAATTGGTCCGGTACAAGGTCCCCCGCAGCTATGAATTCGTATCGGCGCCGCTGAGAGATGATGCCGGTAAAATTAGGCGTCCAGCGTTAATCGAAGAGCGATCCAAGGCAAAATAATAAAAAGGAGGGCCTTCATGATGGCCAAGCACAGCGATTTTGGTCACCCCAGCGCGAACCGACCCATTGGCGGGCAGTCTTACCAAACACTCCTCTTGGAAAAGGACGGCAATGTTGCCAGGATAACCTTGAATAGACCCAAACGGCTCAACGCTGTGGACTGGAATATGTATATTGAGCTGTCCATGGCCCTGGAGGAATGTGAATACGACGACGAGGCCAGGGTTGTCGTGATCACCGGCACAGGTCGGGCATTTTGCGCCGGCGAGGACATGAAAAGTTTCTTCAATGAACCGATTCTCGGGAAAATACCCTGGGAAGGCCGGGGCGATCTGCGCCACATGAATGAAGGACTCTTCCGCTGCCTGAAAGCCCTTTTGGCGCATCCCAAGCCGGTTGTGGCCATGGTAAACGGCATTGCCTTTGGCGCCGGCTTTTATATCTGTCTTGCCTCCGACTTTCGAATCATATCAGAAAAGGCCGTCTTTTCTATCCCGCTGGTACTCAGTGGCATGTGCCCGCCCACAGTCCTGCTGGAGCGTTATGTGGGCCTCACCGAGGCAACGGAATTACTGCTGCTGGGAAAACAGATCGATGCCAAAGAAGCACAGCGGCTCGGCCTGGCCAACCAGGTGGTAAAGCCGGAGCTGTTGGAGGATGCAGTTGAAACGTTAACCGGTGAGTTGGCCAAGGGCGCAACGAACGCCATGCGGTTCATCAAGCGGGCGCTTCACCAGGAAATGTCGGCCCGATTCGAATTTGAAGCGGCCAATTGCATGTTCGGCGCTGCTGTCGTGGAAGATATCATGGAAGGCGCCCGGGCGTTTCAGGAGGGGCGGGAGCCTGAATTTAAGGGTAAATAGGATAAGGGAGGAAAAAAATGGCTTATGAAACAATTCTCGTAGAAAAACGGGACGCAACCACGATCATTACACTGAATCGACCTGAGAAATTGAATGCCATGAACGGTCGAATGCTGTTGGAGATCAATCAGATATTGTCTGATCTTCGCAGAGATACGGATACCCGATTTGTCATTCTAACCGGTGCCGGAAGGGCGTTTTCTTCGGGCGCAGACTTGAGCAGAGGAGACGATGCACCACCGATTCCCGATAACTTTCAAGAGCTTTCCCGAGAGATGCGTCTGACACAACTGGAATCCCACGACATGATCCGCAGTTATCAAAATCTGGAGCAGATTACCATTGCGGCGGTCAACGGATACTGCCTGGGAGCCGGCTTGGTTTTTGTGCTGGAATCCGATTTTATCATCGCTGCGGAAGATGCCCTGATGGGTGTTCCCGAAACCAGTCTCGGCATATTTTACACCTGGGGATCCAGCGGCCGGCTCAGCAGATTGGTCGGCCCGCTTTGGGCAAAACATATGATTATGACCTGCGAGAATATTACCGCCCAACAGGCCTTGTCAATCGGCCTGGCCGGTCAGGTCGTGCCCAGGGACAGCTTAATGAATGCCTGCAGTGAACTGATAGATAAAATTGCAGGCAAGTCCCCTGTCGCCATAAGAATGACCAAGAAGCTGGTCAATGCTTATACCGCAACCGGTCATGGGGATCTGTTTGTGGTTGAACCGGAGCTGGTTGAACCCACATTAGATAAAATTTATAAGGCGTGAAATAAGCACCATGGGCGTAACTTTAGCCTATTGCCATGTCATCCACCAACTGACGTATTTTGCTTGCCTTTTTTCCTTGAAAAGGAACTCATATTGACACTCAATTCAATCAGTCGGACGATTAGCCAACTGGCCGATCAGAATCCGGATCGACCTGCCGTAAGTCACGAAGGCCATACCATCTCCCGCAGACAATTGGATTTGCGTACAAATCGCCTGGCCCGAGCGTATCAAAACCTGGGTGTGAAGCAGGATGATTTTGTAACGGTGGCCCTGCCCAATTCCATTGAATTTTATGAATCCTGCATCGCTGTCTGGAAGCTGGGCGCAACGCCCCAGCCGGTTTCCGCCAGGCTGCCCCAAATGGAAAGGAAGGCAATTATCGAGCTGGCCAATCCATCCCTGGTGGTGGGTGCCGAACCCGGTTCTTTGGCTGATCGAACGGTTTTGCCGCCCGGATTTGAACCAGACATGGCTCTGTCGGACGCTCAGTTGCCGGATCGTGTCTCTAAAAATGTTAAAGCGATGACTTCCGGCGGCAGTACGGGGCGACCCAAACTGATTATTACCCCTTTTCCCGGCGTGTTTGATCCTGAAGATCAAAACATAAAAAATTTTCTGATGAAGGCTGATAAGGCGCAATTGGTGCCAGGGCCCTTATACCACAACGGTCCGTTTGTTTATTCAATGGCAGGGCTGCTAATGGGCAATCACATCGTGGTGATGACGCGATTTGATGCGGAAGAGACCTTGCGATTGATTGAAAAGCATCAAGTCGACTGGATCTTGATGGTACCCACCATGCTGCATAGGATCTGGCGATTGGGTGAAGAAAAACGTGATCGTTACGACCTTTCATCGCTTCGCATTTTGTTCCACACGGCAGCGCCATGTCCCCGGTGGTTAAAGGAATCCTGGATTAATTGGATAGGTCCGCAACGCATTTACGAATTATATGGCGGCACGGAGTCGAGCGGCGCAACCTGGATTACGGGTGAAGAATGGCTGACCCATAAAGGATCTGTTGGAAAACCCATGTTGGGATTCCAAATAAAGATAGTTGGGAAAAACGGAGAATCGCTCAAGGCCGGACAAGTCGGTGAAATTTACATGCTACCTGCAAGTGGTCAACAAAGTACTTACTACTACATAGGGGCTCAAGCCGATGCCATTGAAGGCGGCTGGGAAAGCCTGGGGGACATGGGCCGGCTGGATGATGAGGGGTACCTGTATTTGACGGACCGTAAGATGGATATGATCGTCAGTGGCGGTGCCAATATCTATCCGGCCGAGGTTGAGGCTGCCATTGATTCTCATCCTTCGGTTCGCTCGAGTGTCGTGATCGGATTGCCCGGTGATGATATGGGCAAAACGGTCCATGCGCTTATCGATGCACCCGGAAGTGTTACTCAGGTGGAGTTGCTCGCTCATCTTTCCGAGCGATTGGTAAAGTACAAAATTCCTCGCAGTTTCGAATTTGTAAATACTTCGTTGAGAGATGATGCAGGAAAAACGAGGCGTTCGGCATTCATCACAAAACAGAGTAATCGATAATCAAGGCAGTAAGCAGTATAACTATAAAACAGATCCGGTGATAGATTTCGTTGGCCTTTGCCTTGGCCATTGAATTGAGAAGTCGTGACGGCTTATCGATACTGATATTCCAGGCGGCTTCATAAACCAGGTTTTTCAGGTTGCCGACCTCGATCAACATCTTGACAAGATTGTGCTGAATTACCTGAAAGGAAATAATGGGCTTGTCGAACTGAACGCGTTGCTTGGCGTATTTCAACGATAAATCCAAGGCGTATTGAACGCCGCCGGACATTTCTGCAGCCTTTAAAATCCCTCCGTATTGAAGAACATGGTCGACGATTTGCCAACCCTATCCTTTTCATTCAGGTAATCACAAAGAAATTCCATCATGCGTGTACCCAGCGTGCGCGATTTTTTTTCCTTTGCGTTATATATAATACGAGGGCAGTACAATTGCCTTTCCTCGAAGATGTAACAGGAGAGAAAAATTTACTGACATTATTGAGATAGAAAGGAGTGACATTATGGTTGGAATCGTATCGTATGGCGCTTATATCCCGCGGATGCGCTTGAACCGGATGGCTGTGGCAAAGAGCATGGGCTGGTTTGCACCGGCTCTTTACGCGACGAGCAAGGGAGAGCGTGCCATGGCCAACTGGGACGAGGACTGTCTGACCATGGCGGTGGCGGCAAGCCGCGACGCCCTGGTGGGAATGGAGAAGTCCGACCTGGATGGGATTTACCTGGCCTCCACCACGCTTCCGTTTACGGATCGGGACAACGCGGGTATCGTCAAATCCGCTCTGAATCTTCGGGACGATATCATGTCAGCCGATTTTTCCTCCTCGCTCAAAGCCGGACCCACGGCTCTCATGGCGGCGTTGGAAGCGGCAAAAGGCGGCGACAGGCGCCGGATTCTGGTGGCGGCTTCCGACAAACGGCGCAGCAAGGCGGCATCGAACCAGGAAATGTTGTTCGGTGACGGTGCGGGTGCCATGGTGGTGGGTAACGAAAACGTCGTTGCCGAATACCTGGGGGGATACGCCACGTCTGTCGATTTTGTAGACCATTATCGGGGTGAAGATGTCCGGTTTGACTATAACTGGGAAGATCGCTGGGTCCGGGACGAGGGATTTTCAAAAATCTACCCCGCAGTGTTCAACGGGGTGATGGAAAAGACCGGTGTGGCGGTAGGGGATATCACGAAAATAATCTATCCCTGTATTTACGGGCGGGTCCACGCAAAGCTGGCCATGTCCGTGGGTGCAACGGCCGAACAGCTGAGTGACTTGCTGCATGTCGAGGTCGGTGAGTGTGGCGCCGCACATCCCTTTGTGATGCTGGCAAAGGAACTCGAGACCGCCAAGCCCGGCGATGTGCTGCTGGTGGCCGGTATCGGACAGGGTGCGACCGCCCTGATGTTCCGGGTGACGGAAAACATCAAAAACTTGCCTGCCCGCACGGGTGTGTCCGGATGCCTGTCCAACAGAAAGGAAGTGACGACCTATACGAAATGGCTCCAGTACAATGATCTCATCGAGACGGACCTGGGGGGGCGCGGCGACCAGGATTTACGGACCGGACTTTCCGCGCTGTATCGAAACCGAAAATTTATCCAGGGATTTGTGGGCGGAAAATGCAAGGAGAGCCACACGCCCCAGATCCCGTCAGCACGCGTGTGTGTCAAACCGGACTGCGGCGCGGTCGACTCCCAGGAAGAATACGCGTTTGCCGACAAGGAGGCCAAAATCCTCACCTTTACGGCCGACAGTCTGGCCGCGACACTGGATCCCCCGGCAATTTACGGCATGGTCCAGTTTGATGAGGGCGGTCGTCTGATGATTGAATTTACCGACTGCTCTCTCGACGAGGTGGAGGTCGGTGTACCGATGAAGATGACATTTCGGAAAAAATATCATGATCCAAAACGTGGATTCACCGGGTACTTCTGGAAGGCGATCCCCGTGCATACTACCGAACAGTAAAGGAGGAAATAATGGCAACCGGAATTAAAGATAAAGTGGCAATTATCGGCATGGGATGCTCGAAGTTCGGGGAACGCTGGGAGAGCAGCGGAGAAGATTTGCTGGTCGAAGCGTTTATAGAGTGTCTGGCGGATGCCGGTATCGAGAAAAATGAAATCCAGGCCGCCTGGCTTGGATCGGCCGGTCCGGCGGTTGGCATAGGACCCAGTGGGGTACCCCTGGCCACGGCGCTTCGCCTGCCCAATATTCCCGTTTCACGAAATGAGAATTTTTGTGCCACCGGTACGGATGCATTTCGCTCGGCATGCTATGCCGTGGCTTCCGGCGCCTATGACATTTGCCTGGCCCAGGGTGTGGAAAAGCTCAAGGATGTGGGCTATGGCGGATTGCCGGGGGCAGGGGGAAATCTGACCGTGGGGAGCATGACATTCCCCAACATGACCGCTCCAGGCGGATTTGCGCAGTTGGCTAGTGCTTACCGGGCCAAATACGGCATCAGCAGAGAAGAGCTCAAGAAGGCCATCGCTCATATCTCCTGGAAGAGCCATCAGAACGGCGCGAAAAATCCAAAGGCACACCTAAGAAAACCGGTGTCCATGGAGACGATTCTCAATGTCCCCCTGATTGCCGACCCCCTGGGGCTATTTGACTGCTGTGGCGTTTCCGATGGCTCCGCCTGTGCGATCGTCACCACACCGGAAATTGCCCAAAAAATGGGAAAGAAAAATATTGTCTCGGTCAAAGCGATTCAGCTGGCGGTTTCAAACGGATCTGAAGCCGGATACAATCAATGGGCAGGGGAACATTTCGTGACCACGGACATTGCCGCCGACCGGGCTTATGCCGAGGCGGGTATTACAAACCCCCGCGAGGAGGTCAGCATGATGGAGGTCCACGACTGTTTTTCCATCACGGAACTGGTGACCATGGAAGATCTGAAAATATCTCCGCGCGGCGGGGCGGTAAAAGACGTACTAGACGGGTTCTACGATCTTGACGGCGGTGTCCCCTGCCAGGTTGACGGCGGATTGAAATGTTTCGGTCACCCCATCGGCGCGTCGGGACTGCGAATGATCTATGAGATGTACCTGCAGCTCCATGGCCGGGCCGGGGAAAGACAGCTGTCCAATCCCAGGATCGGACTGACTCATAACCTTGGCGGCGCGCCTATGTCCAATGTGGCCGCTATATCCATTATCGGGAAATATGACGCATAAATTAAGGGAGATAAAAACAATGGTACAGACATTGGCAGAATCATTGGCAAGTTTTGACGAACAAAACGTAATGGGCGAAGTCGACAAGAGACTCGGATCCGACAGCAACCCCATCGAACTGGTCCGGGAGCTGCAGGAAGGCATGAAACTGGTGGGCGAGCGTTTCAACGCCGGCACCTATTTTCTATCCGAACTCCTGATGTCCGCGGATTTATTTACCCGCGCCCTGGCCAAGGTGGAACCACATCTGGCCGGGCAGACTACCGAGATCATCGGCAAGATCGTCCTGGGGACTCCCAAGGGCGACATTCATGATCTGGGTAAAAACATTTTCCGGGATGTGGCCAAAGCGGCCGGATTCGAGATCCACGACCTGGGCGTCGATGTGCCCACCGCCAAGTTTATTGCGGCGGTTGAAGACATCAAGCCCGATGTGCTCGGATTTTCAGCCTTGATTACCACCGCTTTTGGGACCATGAAAGATGTCGTGGATACCCTTGTGGAAAAGAATCTCCGAAATGGCCTCCGAATTATCGTGGGTGGAGGGGTTGTAACCGACGCGGTTCGAAAGCATATCGGCGCCGACCGTTTCACCCTGGATGCCATGGAAGGGGTTAATATCTGCCAGGAGTTCGTAAGCGCTAATTGAAGCGGGCGATTAAGAACAACGACCAACCTAAACCGATTAGCCGGATCGGGCCGGGAGATTGAGAAATGATCAAGGAAACAATGACAGCTATGGAAAGGTTTCAGACCGCTGTTAGATTGGGAAAAAGTGATCGAACGCCGGTTTGCATTGGTATGGACTATAAATTCCCCTGTCGTTACAAGGGCATTACAATGGGAGCGCACTACCGGGACATGCGCGTTGGATACCAGGCACTTAAGGAGGTTTTCGATGAGCTGGGTGGATGGGATTTCATGATGCGCTTCAGCATGACGACGCAAACACTAGACCTTCTGAATGCACCCATGGTCATCAAAATACCTGGTAAAGATATCGGTGAAGACGATATTATCCAGTGGGATGAAAAAGAGATCCTAAAAAGGGAGGATTACGACAGGATCATCGAAATGGGCTGGAAACAATTTATGTATGAGTTTTACCCTAAATTCAAGGGCTGGAATGTTTCCGAATATCACGAACGGGTTGCCGGACAGGCCAAAAAAGAAATTGAGGCCATGAAGGAAGACCGAAAATATTGGCAACAAAAAGGGGTGCCGGTAATAGGCGAATCGTTGCCCTTTTCGTCAATCATGATGTTTTCCTGTGCCCGTTCATTGATGGAATTCACCAAGGATATCTATAACATTCCGGATAAGGTGGCGGCGGCCATGGATGCCACGGTGCCGGATCTCATAGAACTGAGCATAAAGGCCACCAAAGACCTGGAGATCGACCCGGATGAACATATTACGGGTTCATTGATTGTATTGGAAAGGGGCGGCAGCTTTTATTACCCGCCGAAGATATTTGAAAGGTTCGAGTGGCCCTACCTGAAACAGATGGTGGAGGCCTTTGTTGCAGAGGGAATTACGCCGGTAATGCACTTCGATCAGGACTGGTCTCTCAATCTTCCCTATCTGAAGCAATTGCCCAAGGGCAAATGCATCGCCCAATTTGACCATACGACGGATATTTTCAAGGCC
>JAFDDL010000612.1 GCA_019310865.1 Deltaproteobacteria bacterium
CACAGGGCATACAAACGGACCCGCCGCCATTTAATTGATTGACGGAAAAATAAAATAAGGACCGTGCGTATCCCATTACTGCGGTCCTTTTCTTTTGCACGAAAGGCCGTGGGCATCCTCCCGGCCTTTTTTATACCTAGTGCCCGTCCAGAACCGGCACCCTAAGGCCCAGGACGGCGTTCTCGCATTTTTTCAATCTTCGGAGGTAAGCGAAGACTCCAAATCGAACCATTATAAGGAAACCGAATATGCAACTGCGTCAATTTCCAGACAAAAAGAAATTTTGCCGGCTTGCCGGGCAGAGCAACGTCATTCCCGTATGCATGGAGATTCTTGCGGATACGGATACCCCCGTATCCATTTTGAACAAATTGTATCACAACCAGGGGCCCGGATTTCTGCTTGAAAGTGTGGAAGGCGGCGAGCGTTGGGGACGTTACAGTTTTGTGGGAACCTCCGCAAGAAGCCATATTCGGGTGTTTTCAGAGCATATTGACGTCGACACCAACGGTGATTGCCGTCAACTTGCCCATCACGGCAAACCTTTGGACGTATTGCGGAACTTGATGAGTGGGTTTCGACCCGGCATCATACCCGAACTCCCCCGGTTCTGGGGAGGACTGATCGGATATCTTTCCTATGAGATGGTTTCTTTTTTCGAGTCGATCCCAAATAATCTGCCACCGGATCGACCCCTTGCCAGTTTTATCATCCCAGACGAATTGATCATCTTCGATAATATCCAGCACACCCTTCAGGCGATGGCCTTGTGTTTCCTGGAAGATGAATCGGATCCGGCTCAGGCCTATGAGCAGGCCCTCACGCGGGTCAACGCATTATTGAAAAAGATCACCGAAGGCACACCTGACGCGTTTCCCATAGCAGAACCGGGGAAACTTCAGCTCAAACAACGTCAGCCGGATGATATTTATCGGCAACATGTGAAGACGGTCAAAGATTACATCCACGCCGGTGACGTCATTCAAGCCGTGATAGCTCAGCCATTTACATGTGATGCCCCGCCGGATCTCAAAGCCCTGTATCGTGCCCAACGCTACATCAACCCGTCGCCCTACCTGTTTTTTCTTCATTTGGATGACGTGGCCCTGGTTGGCTCGTCTCCGGAAACCATGGTAAGACTTGAAAACGGCATTGCAACGCTTCGACCCATTGCCGGCACGCGCCCCAGGGGAAAAAATGAACAGGAAGACCGGACATTGGCGGATGAACTGCTTTCGGACGAAAAGGAACGCGCTGAGCATTTGATGTTGGTGGATCTGGGCCGAAATGATCTGGGTCGGGTGGCTGAAACCGGCACGGTTCAAGTAACGGATTTAATGGTTATCGAGCGATATTCCCACGTGATGCACCTCGTGTCGAATATTGTTTGCGATATCATGCCGGATAAGGATGCATGGGATCTTCTGGCCGCCACTTTTCCGGCCGGCACATTGTCCGGCGCTCCAAAAATTCGGGCCATGGAAATAATTGCCGAACTTGAATCAGAGCCCAGGGGCCCCTATGGCGGGGCAGTCGGATACGTCTCTTTTGATGGTAATATGGATCTGGCCATTACCATTCGAACCGCCTGCGTGGAAAAAGATTCGTTAACTGTTCGGGCGGGGGCTGGAATCGTTGCCGATTCCGATCCTGAACGCGAACGAATGGAAACCATCAATAAGGCAATGGCTATCCAGAAAGCATTGCAATTACTGGCCAATAATCACCAATAGGACTGACTGAAATGATTGCAATGATTGATAATTATGATAGCTTTACCTACAATCTGGTGCAATACCTGCGGCAGTTAGGTGCCACCGTTGAAGTCGTTCGAAACGATGCCCTGACCCTTGGTGATCTGGTCGATATGAAACCAGAGGGACTGGTCATTTCTCCCGGTCCAGGGCGTCCGGAAGGCGCCGGAATCTCCGTTGCAGCCATTCGGGAATTTACCGGCAAGATTCCTGTTCTGGGCGTTTGCCTGGGGCACCAGTCCATTGCGGTCGCTTTTGGTGGAAGCATCGTTTCAGCGGCCCGGCTCATGCACGGAAAAACCTCAACTGTGACGAGCGACGGTCAAATGCTCTTTGCAGGGCTCGGCAAACCGTTTCAGGCAATGCGCTATCACAGTCTGGCCGTGGCAAGGCAGGATCTACCGGACTGCCTGACCATTACCGCCACTTCGGAAGATAACGAAATCATGGGAATTCGCCATTGTCAGCATCCCACGGAAGGCATACAATTTCATCCGGAATCGATTATGACCCGAGTGGGAAAGCGACTGTTGCGCAATTTTTTAAAACAAATGAAGGGCGAATCTTAAGAAGGGAGCAGACGTCATGTTTCGAGAGCATCTGCAAAGCATCATCAAGGGTATCGACTTGACCGAGTCGCAAATGGCTGAAATAATGACTGAAATTTTTTCAGGGCAGACGACCGATTCACAGATCGGCGCCATGATGGGCGCCCTGTCTACAAAGGGCGAAACCTTCGCGGAATTGGCCGGCGCTGCGCGGGCCATGCGGCGAAAGGCCCATCGAATACAAATTCCAACCAACACCATCGTGGACACCTGTGGAACCGGCGGGGATGCAATGAACACATTCAATATTTCCACCACAACCGCCTTTGTTGTTGCCGGCTGTGGTGTTACCGTCGCCAAGCATGGCAACCGCAGCGTATCGAGCAAATGCGGCAGCGCTGATTTACTGGAAGCCCTTGGCGTTAATTTAGAAACCGACCCGGAAATTGTGGAAGAGGCGGTTACCGGAATCGGTATCGGGTTTCTGTTTGCCCCTTTGTACCACAATGCCATGCGCCATGCAGCCAAGGCGCGCAAAGAGGTCGGTATCCGTAGCATATTTAACATGCTGGGGCCATTGACCAACCCCGCCGCGGCCAATTGTCAACTGCTGGGAGTCTATGCGCCGGAGCTGACTGAAATGTTCGCCCGAGCACTTAAGTTGCTCGGCGCCAAGCGCGCATTTGTAGTGCACGGCCAT
>JAFDDL010000061.1 GCA_019310865.1 Deltaproteobacteria bacterium
TCGTCAGACAATCCACTTGATGCTGAAATTTCAATGGATTGCTCCTTGCTGGTCGCCAAATCCTTGGCAGAAACATGAAAAATACCATTGGCATCGATATCGAACGCCACCTCAATTTGCGGTACGCCGCGTGGGGCCGGTGGAATTCCCACCAGTTCGAATCGGCCGAGGGTCTTGCTATCGGTGGCCATCTCGCGCTCACCCTGCAGAACATGGATCGATACGGCCGGCTGACTATCGGCGGCCGTCGAAAAGATCTGGCTTTTCTTGGTGGGGATGGTGGTGTTCTTTTCAATCAGCTTGGTCATCACACCACCCAAGGTTTCGATTCCCAGCGACAGCGGTGTCACGTCGAGCAACAGGACGTCTTTGACATCGCCCTGTAACACGCCGCCCTGAATGCAGGCACCGACGGCAACCACTTCATCCGGATTCACTCCGCGATGGGGCTCCTTGTTGAAAATACTTTTCACGCGTTCCTGGACAGCGGGCATGCGGGTCATGCCACCCACGAGAATGACTTCTTGAATTTCATCGGTCTTCAGCCCGGCATCACGCATGGCCGTCCGACAGGGAATTTCAATTTTCTTCAACAGGTCACTGACCAATGCCTCCAGCTTGGCCCGGGAAATCTTGATATTTAAATGCTTGGGGCCACTGGCGTCTGCGGTAATGAACGGCAGGTTCACATCGGTTTCCATGGAGGTGGACAGCTCGATCTTGGCTTTCTCAGCGGCTTCCTTAAGCCGTTGAAGCGCCATCTTGTCGCCCCGGATATCGATCCCCTGGTCCTTTTTGAATTCATCCGCCAGAAAATCGATGATACGCAGATCAAAGTCCTCACCGCCCAGATGGGTGTCTCCGTTAGTCGATTTTACCTCAAAAACCCCTTCACCAATTTCAAGCACGCTGATGTCAAAGGTACCGCCGCCCAAGTCAAAAACGGCAATTTTTTCATCACTTTTTTTATCCAATCCGTAAGCCAGCGATGCAGCGGTGGGCTCATTGATGATTCGAAGCACATTGAGGCCGGCAATTTTCCCGGCATCTTTGGTGGCTTGCCGCTGGCTGTCGTTAAAATAAGCCGGTACGGTAATCACCGCATCCGTAACCGTTTCGCCCAGGTACTCTTCCGCATATTTTTTAATATGTGCCAGGATGAAGGAGGAAATTTCCGCAGGGCTGTGAAGCTTGTCCTTCATTCGGATTCGCACGTCACCATTGGACGCTTCCTCGATTCGATAGGGTAGCACCTTGATATCGTCCTGGACCTGTTTGGACTTGAATTTTCGCCCGATGAGTCGCTTGACAGCAAAAACCGTATCCTCCGGATTGGTAATGGCCTGGCGTTTTGCGATTTGTCCCACTAGCCGCTCACCGGCATTGGAAATCGCCACCATGGAAGGTGTGGTTCTACCCCCTTCAGAGTTGGTGATGACGGTAGGATCGCCACCTTCCATGATCGCTACGCAGGAATTGGTGGTACCGAGGTCGATTCCGATTATTTTTGCCATGTTCTTTTCCTCCTATTCATGTATATCTTCGCTATCTTAATGAGTTGTCTTTTTTTGTTTCCGTATCGGGTTTGGATGTTTCCGTTTCCAGCTTACCAGTGGAAACAACCACCATGGACGGCCGAATGAGCCGGTCATGCATGAGATATCCCTTTTGCATTTCGCGTATGACCGTATTTTCCGGTTTCTCGTCGGAGCCTTCCTGCATGATGGCCTGGTGGAACATCGGATCAAAGGGCTGATCGATTGCATCGATGGCCTTGATATAAAACCGATCAAACATCTTGAGCAATTCAGTGAGGGTCAGCTTCACCCCCTCCAGCAGACTCGCGTTGGATCCGGCGCTATCATCCGCTGACTCAATGGCCCGTTCCAGATTGTCAACAACGGGCAGCATGAGTTTGACGAATTCCTCGTTTGCATATTTTCTCAGTTCCTGAGAATCACGGACGGCGCGTTTCTTATAGTTTTCAAATTCCGCGGAAACCCGCAACAGGCGGTCATAATTTTGGCTGGCTTCGGTTTTGGCAGCGTCCAGTTCGTTTTGAAGCGATTCTAAGGGGCCGGTATCTTCTTCATTTTCTTTAACTTTCGGTTCTTTCTCCTGATTCGCATCGTCATCGACAACCGTCTTTTCGGCGGCTTTGTATTTCTCAATCTTTTCCTTTTTACTCATTCGACAGCGATTCTCCCCTCACGTGTTCTTTTTGGTTGTTTTCCCTTCATCGGGATTGATACAGATCGCACCCCTTCCTTGGCCCGCTGAAGTTGAACAAAAAAATAAGACCAATTGTTTCGATGTCAAGGCGATTGTCCGGGTTCAAAAACAGGATAATGGGTGGGGTGAGATCCATAACAAACTGAATCCGTCCAGAGGAACTCGATGGGGTGGTTGTGCACCCCCCTTTGAGTAAAGCCTGGCAAGACGAAACCATGAGCAAAACCGGGATCGATCCACGACACAGCCTGAATCACTTATCGCTGCTTCCTCCCGGACCTGACGAGGTTCGTGACCGCCTGTTGCGTGGCGGCCGGTCCGTATGGTTTCATAACCAGGTAACACCCGACGGGGGGAATTCAGCCCCGCATAAAGCGGATTTCGGGTACAGGGCACCGCTGGCTCCCCGCCTAGCACAACCAGGCTTTCCTCTATAGTCGAATGGGCTTATCATTTCAAGGTAAAATAAATGATTTTGTTGACTCTGTTCACCAGCTGGCTTAATTTTTTCAAATTATTTGAGAATAAGTGATTCAATGAGCGTTCATCCAAAAAGAAACCCCATGATCGGTCACCCCTTTATAGAAAAGGTGGCGGACACCATTGGCAAGTGGGGAATGCTTCAAACCGGAGATTCCATTCTAGTGGCAACCTCCGGAGGGCCGGACTCGGTGGCCATGCTCCATGGGCTCATGGCTCTGGCCTCGGACCATCAGTGGCGAATCGGCGTTGCACACCTCAATCACGGGCTGCGGCCCGGCAATGCGCAGCGCGATGAATCTTTTGTAATTAAGCTGGCTCAAAACTTGAAACTGCCCTTTTTTACCGAAACTGCAGATGTAGAGGCTTTCAAACACCGCCATCGGCTTTCCCTGGAAGAAGCTGCACGGAACGTACGCCATCGGTTTCTGGGCCAGGTCGCCCGGCAAAACGGTTTTTCAATAATCGCATTGGGGCATCACGCGGACGACAATGCCGAACAGATCCTCCTGAACCTGATACGCGGCAGCGGATTGACCGGCCTTGCCGGTATACCGCCGGTCAGGACGATTCCGGTAGAAAACACTCGCCCCCTGCAAATTGTCCGACCGCTCATGGAGGTGACCAAGGCGAATATTGTTGGGTTTTTGTCGGATTTCCACCTCGCCTGTGTCATCGATGAAACCAATACGGACTTTAAATTTCGTCGCAATCGAATACGCCATGAACTGCTTCCGATGCTCCGGGACAATTACAATCCGAATATCATTAACACCATCAACCGCTTGGCGTCGGTAATCCGAACCGATAATGCGTGGACCGACCAGGAGGCCTGCCGGCAGATGGCGAATGCAACCCTGGACCAGACAGTGGATCGGATCATTTTGGCCATTGGCCCGATGCAAAAAATGCCCATCGGTCTGCAACATCGGATATTTAGATCCGCCATTCGGGCCGTGAAACAAAATTTGCGACGAATTTCCAATCGTCATATTCTGGACCTTGCCACCCTGGTCCGTCATGGCCCCGAATTGGGGCAACTGCATCTTCCCGATAATATCAGGGCCACCCGGGAACATGACCGACTGACCATCTCCCGGGAAAAAATTTCCCTTCGGAAACAAGCCGCCCGCCAACCCGGAGCAAAATCCTTTGAGTATGTACTGAAAAGGCCGGGGGAAGTGTTCATCAAAGCCATCGGCATGAAACTTCAGGCAATCGAACAATCGGCAAAGCCTTTGCCCGATTTCCGTAAAGCTGGACATTCGGTGGCCTTTTTTGATATGGATAGCTTAGAATTTCCGTTAACGATACGAAACGTTCGGCCTGGAGACAGATTTCAACCACTGGGCATGACCGGTACTCAGAAGGTAAAAAAATTGTTTATTGACCGTAAAATCCCTCGGACCCAGCGCAGCCGTTGCCCAATCGTAATGAGCCGGGGACAGATTATCTGGGTGGCCGGACATCGGATTGCCGATCCGGTTAAAGTCACTGACATGACACGACGAATTTTGGCAGTGACATTAAACTTGCCTAATTCACAATGATGATTACCATTATCTATTGGTCATCGGTCACCGGCATTTCCGAATGGTCATAAAATGTATGGATGGTAACAGGTTGCGATGATATCTACCCGACACACCCTTTCAAGGAGGTAACTTCATTTGAACCCGTTTTACAAAAACCTGGCATTGTGGTTGGTCATCACGCTGATGATGATCATGCTCTATAATTTATTCAATCAGCAGCATCTGGGCGAATCAAGCATGGCTTACACGGAATTTCTGGCCATGGTGGAAGATGAACGCATCGCTCAGGTGGTCATCCAGGGCCAGGAGCTTCTGGTGGAGGACATGAATCGACAACAGTTTAAAGTCTATGCCCCACAAGATGCGGATCTGATCAAAATCCTTCGTGGAAAAGGTGTCGTCATTCAGGCAAAACCGCCTGCCGAATCCCCTTGGTACATGTCACTGCTGGTATCTTGGTTCCCCATGATTGTATTGATCGGTGTCTGGATATTTTTCATGCGCCAGATGCAATCCGGAGGTGGCAAAGCCATGTCTTTCGGGAAAAGTCGCGCCAGGCTCATGGGCGACCAGTTGGAAAAGGTGACATTTGCAGACGTGGCCGGCATCGATGAGGCCAAGGAAGAACTCCAGGAGATTGTCGAATTTCTTAAAGATCCCAAAAAATTCACACGCCTGGGCGGTCGAATTCCCAAGGGGGTCTTGCTAACCGGTCCACCGGGAACCGGTAAAACACTGCTGGGACGGGCGATTGCCGGTGAAGCCGATGTGCCGTTTTTCAGCATCAGCGGATCGGATTTTGTCGAAATGTTTGTGGGGGTGGGTGCCTCCCGCGTTCGCGATCTTTTCAACCAGGGAAAGAAAAACGCACCCTGCATCATCTTCATTGATGAAATCGATGCGGTGGGACGTCACCGGGGTGCCGGTCTGGGAGGCGGACATGATGAACGGGAGCAAACCCTGAATCAGCTTTTGGTGGAAATGGACGGTTTCGAGTCGAACGAAGGTGTTATTCTCATCTCCGCAACAAACCGACCGGATGTGCTGGATCCGGCGTTGCTCCGACCCGGCCGATTTGACCGCCAGGTGGTGGTCTCTCTGCCGGATATCCGTGGCCGGGAACTGATCCTGAAAGTGCATATGCGCAAAACCCCCATTGCAAAAGATGTAGATCGAAAGGTGCTGGCCAGGGGCACCCCGGGATTTTCAGGCGCGGATCTGGAAAACCTGGTCAATGAGGCTGCCTTGCTGGGGGCCAAACGGAATAAAGAAAAAGTCGACATGATAGACTTTGAAGACGCCAAGGACAAGGTGTATATGGGCCTTGAGCGAAAATCAAAAGTCATCAAAGAGGAAGACCGAAGGACAACCGCATATCATGAAGGGGGACACGCATTGGCGGCCGTGTTCCTCAAGGGAATCGATCCGATCAATAAGATTACGATTATTCCCCGGGGCCATGCCGCAGGCGTCACCTGGCTGTTGCCTGAAGAGCGAGATTTCCTGTTTAAGGATCAACTGGAAAACCAGCTATCTTTCATGTACGGCGGCCGGGTAGCAGAAGAACTGGTTTTCAATCGCATCAGCACCGGCGCCAGCGATGATATCAAACGGGCCACGGCGTTGGCCCAAAAAATGGTAAGAACCTGGGGAATGAGTGACGTTCTGGGCCCGCTGTCCTATGACCAGGGTGAAGAGCAAATCTTTCTTGGGCGGGAAATTTCCCAGCACCGGGATTATTCGGAATCCACGGCCCAGAAAATTGACGATGAAATCAACCGACTCATCGACAGCGCTTATAAACGGGCCCAAACTGCGCTCAAGGAAAACATCGACATTCTTCACAAACTCGCAGAAGTGCTTCTGGAAAAAGAGACGGTCACGGGTAAGGAGTTGAATGAGATGATCCAGACCTTGAAACCTGATTTGGATTTACCAAATGTGGTTATACCCGACGAAGACCCGTCGGAAGATCAATCGGGCGGTCCAGCGGACACGGACTCGGACGATCACAAGGACGCGGCAAAATCGGAATGATCACACACGAGATGTGTTGGGGCAATCACCGCCTCGATTTTAACAATCGCACCTTGGTGATGGGTGTGCTCAATGTCACGCCGGACTCTTTTTCTGATGGTGGCCGCTTCTTTTCCCCTGAAGATGCCATTGCCCAGGGTGAGAAAATGGCAGCAGACGGTGCCGACATCCTGGATATCGGCGGCGAATCAACCCGCCCCTTTTCCGATCCGGTAAACGCAGATGAGGAGATTCACCGCGTGGTGCCGGTTATCAAAACCCTCGCAAAGCGCGTGAAAATCCCCATTTCCATTGACACCACAAAGGCCGCGACGGCACGGAGTGCAATCGCAGCCGGTGCCGCCATTATCAACGATGTGGGGGCCCTGAAACGCGATCCACATATCGCCGACGTTGCAGCCGAAGCCGGCGTGCCGGTCATTCTCATGCACATGAAAGAAACGCCCCGGACCATGCAGGTCGCCCCAGTTTACGATGATCTGATAACTGAAATCAGCGACTTTCTGCAGCAAGCAGCCGACCGTGCCGTTCGGAAAGGAATTTCCCACTCCAAAATCATCATCGATCCGGGTATCGGGTTCGGTAAGACACTCACACACAATTGTCACCTGCTTCGGAATCTGACGGCATTTGGTTCCATGGGCTATCCGATCCTGATCGGCACCTCCCGGAAAAGATTCCTCAGGGATCTGATCAAGGACGGGGATCTATCGGACAGTTCCCCTGCGCTTCAATCGGTTGAAACGGCTACCCATGCATCCGTGGCCGCGGCAGCCATGAACGGAGCACACATTGTCCGGGTTCATGATGTGGCCGGGGCACGCGTCACGCTGACAATTATCGATGCAATTAACTATGGGCCATTGGGTAAGGCTTAGGGTATCATATTGGTAAAACAACGATCATATTTCTGGCTGCTGGGCCTAATCTGCCTGGTGGGGGCCATCGCCGTTTTTTACTGGGCCGGCAAGTCGGATATTGAAACAGATGTGATTATCCCTATTGAAGTTAAACAGTTACCTCGGAATTATATCATCACCAGCCCCCCGTTAAAAGAACTTGAGGTTCGAGTGGTCGGCGATGAATCAGCAATCGAATCCCTTTCCGAGCGACAACCGACATACACCTTGAATCTGTCTCAGGCCGAGCCCGGCTTACTCACCCTGCCCATCAGCATGAAGCAACTGCCGATTCCGGATGATATCCTGGTAGTTTACATCAACCCAACATCGGTCACCTTTCGTATTGAGAACCGAATGACCAAAACCGTTCAAGTTGACGTGGCCATCTCCGGAAATGCCGCACCAGGATACCAGGTTGTCGGCACGGAGACCCATCCCACAAAAATAAGCTTAAGTGGTCCTGAAAAACGCTTGGTCGAACTTGATCGCATTTCCACACAACCCGTGGCATTGAATGATGCATCCGAATCATTCAAAAAAGAAATCGCCCTGGATCTGCCCGAAAGCATTGAGATTGTATCCGGAACCGGATTGGTTGTGGCAGCCGTTCAAATTGAAGAGCGGATAACCGCACGCGAGTTCCTGAAAATTCCGGTGGCAGGTATCAATACGAAGCATGTGCATCACATCACCCCCCAACACATTGATCTATCCGTGAGCGGTTCGGAAAAGACCCTGACACATTTATCCGCCAAAACCGACATTCAAGTTTCTGTTGATTTGAAAGACCTGAAACCCGGCGTCTATGCGAGACGGGCCGAGATTCACCTCCCGATCGGCACCACGCTGGTGGGGGCAAAGCCGGAAGTGTTTACCGTGGCCATCGACTCAAAAATACAATAAGGAAAGCGAAAGGACCCTCGATGCTGCTTGTAATTGACGTGGGCAACACCAATACGGTGATGGGCGTTTATGATGGGACAACTTTGATAAGCGACTGGCGTATCCGTACCAAGCCCAACGCGACCGAAGATGAATTCAATCTGACTGCCAACGGTCTGTTTTCATCGGAGGAATTAACGGCCGATCAGTTTGATAAAACCGTCATCTCCTGTGTGGTGCCACCCATGGTGAGAATCCTGGATAATTTTTGCAGAAAATACTTAAGTCACCCACCCTATTGGGTCAATGCCGATTCAGTGACCATGATGCCGATACGCTACAGCAACCCTTCAGAGGTGGGAGCCGATCGGATTGTCAACGCCATTGCCGCATACGCCCGGTATCAAACCAGTCTGATCATTATCGATTTCGGAACGGCCACCACGTTTGATGCCGTATCGGAAAACGGTGAGTATATGGGGGGGGCCATCAGTCCCGGTATCATGATCGCATCCGAGGCGCTGTATGCAAGAGCCGCCAAATTACCACGGGTGGAGATATTTAAACCACCGGAGACGGTTATCGGTAAAAACACCACGGCAAGTATTCAGTCCGGAATTATTTTTGGCTACGCAGGGTTAGTGGATGGCATTGTTTCACGGATGATTGCGGAAATGAATGTCAAACCCCGCATCATCGCCACCGGCGGTCTGGCTCCGCTGATGCGGGGCGTATCGGATACCATCGAGGCTGTTGAACAGGATTTGACACTGGAAGGGCTCAGGATCATCAGCGACAGCTTTCTAAATACCCAATAAATCCCTTGATACTGTTGATCAGAAAGCCCCGTTCACGCGACTGGACAGCCGGGGCCATGCCACTATAGGCTGAAAGGTTGTCATCCGCCGCCAGGAGCCGACCCAAAGCAAGTGCAACCGGATCCTCGACACCACTGATTGCCAGGACCTCTCCAATGATCTTCCGCCACAGGACCAGTTGTTCTTTATGCCGGGAAAGAATTTCGGCTCCCCGGGGATAACTCCCGAAATGACCAAAGCAACAGGTCTCGGTCATTCTGGCGGCCAGGGCGTCCATGCTGGCCAGCGCCGTATCCCAGAAAAATCGGGGTGGTGTGGCCGGCCGATGATAGAATTTGCCATCCGGTAATGATAGGTAAACCCCGGCCGTCTCACCGGCAAAGGCAATGGTATCCGAAATATAGCTCACATGATGCGGGGCATGTCCGGGCGTTAAAATCGGTTCGATAATCCTGGTTTTGAACTGACCTGCGTCCAGTAGCAACTCGGCGGGAACCGGCGAAATGGGACCGTAAGCGCGAGCCGTATCTTCAAGGGTTTTCAATGACCCCGTCCATAGCCGCTCCGGATTCAAAAGATGAGATATTCCGGTTTTATGACACACCACCGGCGTACCCGGTAAGGCCCGGACCAAATCACCGGCGCCCCCCGCATGATCAATATGAATATGGGTCAACAGAATATAATCGAGCCTGGAAACACCGATGGTTTGCAAGGCGTTGACCAAGGCCGGCACCGTTGCAGAGGGTCCCACATCCACTAGAATGGTCTCCGGGCCCGTCAACAACCAGGCGCCGATAAAATCTTCAAAACCAGCCAGCGGGGGTATCAACTCGATGAGGTGAAGGTCGGGTTGGATGATATGTATCCTGGCTGGCTCATTCATGCCTCATCGGTTCCTGACCACCGGCTCAATCCAGATTCATATCAGACTCAAGGATTTGGATTTCTTCCAAAATTTCTTCTTTCTCCGCTTCGGTCAGTTCCGAATGGTTTAATCGCATTCTGAGTCCTGCAAGCCGCATCTCCTGTCGGTAATCGTTGCATGTATAGGTCATTTTTCGAATTGTTACAGACGTCCAAGTTTTTTCAAGGTGTCCCGGTGGGCACGGTAGAATAGGCTGAATTCCGTAATGCTGCGCTGGAGTATTTTCCCCAGATCCTTGATATTTTCAAGATTAACGATGACATTGACACTTTTGCTCAGCGCCGTCATATGGTCCATTGTTCGAAGTCTGTGACTCAACAATCCCACAAAGATATTGCGCCGCGTGGCCATATTCAGCCGCGCCAGGAATATCAATACCCCATTATTATCCGGGTCGACGCTGTCAAAGGCTTCGTTTAAAATAATCAGGTCATAGACATGGTAGCGCATTTTTTTCAATGCATCCCGGGTTGAGTCGGCCACCGAAATGTTATACTCCAGCAGTTTCAAATCAGCCGCTATTTGATTGCGTACCGAATCGTCCTGCTCACAGATCAGTGCTGTCTTGCCCTCTTCCTCAATAAAGGAAAAAGGCCGCTCTGAATCTTCAAAGTCCACCGCACCAATAATGTCTGCCAATGGCTGTTTACCGATGGTGATCTTCCCCTTGCATTTGGGGCACGGTACCGTGGCCACCTTTCCCGGTGGTATTTTCTCATCCGGAATTTTAAATTTACTCTGGCATTGATCGCATGTGATCTGCATAGCCCTAAAGACGCCTCCTTTTATGACTCTCTGGTATTCCTTCGGTAATTCGTGTCAATTTCCAGGGTATCGATATCCGTGGTAGCCTCCCCCCGGGCACTTTTGATGGAATCAATCCCGCGCCCCACGATGCCTTTTCGGGATGAATAGGCCATCGCGGTTTCCTGGGTGATCATTCCCTTTTCATAAAGTTGAATGATGAAATCATCAAAGGTCGTCATTCCAAACGCATGGCCTGCCTGCATAATGTCATAATAGGTTTTTCCCTCTGATTCACCGTTTAGCACGGCATCCTTTACCCGCAAACCGGTCCGCAGAATCTCAAAGGCCGCAACACGCCCGCCGCCAACCTTGGGCAGCAAGCGCTGACAAACAATCCACCGAATCGTATCGGCAAGTCGAATTCGAACCTGGTTCTCTTCCTCGGTGCTGAACATACCCAGCATACGGTTGATGGTTTGACCGGCATCCACTGTGTGAAGTGTTGTGAGCACCAGGTGCCCGGTTTCCGCCGCGCTCAATCCGATCTCCACCGTCTCCCGATCTCGCATCTCGCCCACGAGAATGACTTTCGGCGCCTGACGCAGCGCCGCGCGCAGCCCGGTGGCAAAACTTGAAAAGTCGCCGCCCAGTTCACGCTGGTTAAAGGTCGAATTTTTATGGGGATGCTGATATTCTATGGGATCTTCGAGGGTTACCACATGAACGGAGCGATCCTCGTTGATTTCATTAAGCATGGCCGCCAGGGAGGTTGACTTTCCGGATCCGGTGGCCCCGGTTACGATAACGATTCCGTTGAGTTCCTTGGCAACCTCATAGAAAGATTCCGGAAGATCAAGCTCCTTGACGGTGGGTATCTTTGTTTCCAGCTTTCGCAGCACAACGGAGTAATTGTTGGACTGGGAAAAGATATTGACCCGAAATCGGGCTTTTCCAGCCAGGTGATAGGATAGGTCACACGATCCTTCGGTGAGCAGCTTGTCGGTCAACCGGTGATCCTGATTGATCAGGTTCATGGCAATCATTTCGGTCTGAAAGGGGGTCAGTTCACGAAATGAGGGTTCCATGTCCACCGGGACCAGCTGGCCGGCACTTTCCACCTGAAGCGATTTGCCCACGGTCAGGTTGAGATCCGAAACATTGCTGTGGGCATCGAGCATCCTGGTGAAAATTTGATCGATTTCCTGTTTTTTCATGGTTCACCCGATGGCGCGCCCTGGATTTATGCCTCGGTGAAATCAGACGGCGCCGATTTG
>JAFDDL010000613.1 GCA_019310865.1 Deltaproteobacteria bacterium
CGGACGGCCTCCGAACTGATGCGGATGCCCGACAAGATCGGCACCCTGGGGCCGGGCAAGCTGGCGGATATCACGGTTTGTACGGGCAATCCCCTGGATGATATCAGCATCTTGGCAAATGTGGACAATATTCGACTGGTAATACTGGATGGTAAGGTAGTTAAGCGGTTATAGAGTCATGATTCATTAAAGTTAGTGGCTATTCAATTCTGCTTGCCACCTGACTTATGAATCTGCGTTTAGCAATAAAGCATAAATGCTATGATATATCGTTGCCAGATCGTGGGCGGTCGAACGATATGAATTTGCTTAACATTTGCTTGTGATAGTATCCTGCCGATGGAAAAATATTAAGACCGATCTTGTCCACAGTATCGATTGACCTCATTTATCAAATCAACTCACTGAAGCCTGTTCGTCAAACGTGGATCGATTTGTAGTGCTTGGGGCTGTCCTATTTTTAGAGAGGAAAAATCAGGGTGCAGTGGGTTGATAACAAAGTTGTTGTCGTGGTGCACCACTGAAGATGGCACCTTTAAAACCAGACTTTGCTTTTCCTCTATCCATGTTTTACCCATATGCTGGGTTTGATCTGAAATCGGGAGACTTGGCCAGTTTTTAGGAAGCTTTTTTTGGTGCCAACTGATGACCTTGGTATCTTCAAATTCAACCGGGATCGCCACATAATCTTGAATATCCTCGTCTTCATCCAGATGGACAATCAACTCCAAGATTGCCAGAGACAAACTGTCAGCAGCATAAACCGCGACATACCCCGGTAGATTCCATCGGCCACCGAACAGCTTCGCCCCTTCACCCGAGAATGCGTTTGTCGAATGCCTTTTGTTGGTAATACGCCAAGCGGTGATTTTCATCCGGGAAAGATCCCATATTCGATGCGACCGAGCAGTTTGATAACCTCATGGGCGCCCAGATTCGTATCGACATATTCCAGGGGTATTTTACCGCCCAGGCCCCGGGCAGGCTTTTTCAACCAGCTCTCCGCTTTTTTGGGGCTGCCGAAAACTTCAACAGCCATGTCATAGACCTGGGCAATGCGCAAAACGCGCTCAGACTCATCGGTTTTCAGCCGCCCGGTTACACGGCGCCGATCCAGGGTGCGCTTCGGGATCTGTGCGATCTTGGCCAGTGCATTATCGGAAATATTTAACTGTTGGCGCAGATGATCAAAAGAATCAGCCGGCAGCCCCTGCTTGAGCAGCGTTATCATTTGGGCGGTTGTTTCGGCTTTAAGGTTGAGCGAATGGATTTGCATAATAACCCCAAAATACAAATTTGTATCGATATCGACAAAAGTTTGTCGATGTTGTGTGAGAAAGGGCGTAATAACCATCCTCGGCACCTGCCTATAATATAGATGCCATTTGCCGATTTGTAAAGCGGTTTTTTTGCAGCCGGCAGGATCTGTTTAAATCTTACCGGCCTTGAGGATATCGATCATGGTGTAAATCCGGCCCGGTTCGCCCTGGGCGATTTTACTGGATAAAAACGCAATGGCATCCAGGGTTCCTTTCATGTAAATCTCCCGTCCGTTTACATTATGCGTGAATGAAAAGTGAACCGTCCCGTCATCGGAATCGAGTGAATAAGTGTGCCAGGCATGACCGGTGAGATATTCTTCCGGGATTTGCCAATCGGACTTCTGAACGGCCGGGTCCCGTTCCATGGCAATTGGATCGCCTGCATGGGAAGCGCCAAGGTCATTGAAGTATCCGAGCATGGCCTTTGCCGTTCCGCTTGTATCGGCCTTTCCGGCCTGGTGACTCTCCTTGATTTGTAAACGATAGCCTTCAAACAAACCCGGAAAGTTTGTCGCGGCGTAATCCATCATGGCCTGAAAGCCCACGATCTGTTTGCCCATATTCGGTGCAATCACAGCCGACAGCCCCGCCTCCGATACCATTTGAATGAGCTTGTCCCGATCACCGCCCGTGGTACCCATAACAAACGGCAGCTGCTGTTCGCAGTAAAACGCTGCATTGTCTTTGACGGCCGATGGATGGGTGAAATCCACGGTGATCAATTGCCCGAAGTCCGACTTAATCCGTTCGAGGGCTCCCTGGCGACTGTCCGGACGAATTAGGGTCACTCCCAGGCCTGCAACCGGTATTTCAGTGTCATCGATTTCAGGGCCGGTGAGTGATTGGGGGATAAGCGAAAATCGCTCATCGGCAAGGACATGGCGGGCAATACCGATTGCCATGTTTCCCGGAAGACCGTTTACCATCACGTTAATCGGTTCCATTTCCGTCTCCTTTAAAGTCATTATGCATATTTTCCACAAAATGGGTCAATTCGGCAAGTATCGGATCATTGAGTTGTTTCAGATTCTTTTCCAGTGTTTCAATGGCATGGGGAACATACCGTTCAAACTTTTTTTTGCCTTTGATGCGGCTTAGGAAACCAAACGCCCCCAAAATATGCAGATTGCGTGCAATGCTGCAATAGGCATAGGTGCGGCGAAAGACGTTGGCATCTTCATCGAACTGGTCACAAAAACAAGCGGTGGCGTAATTCAACAATTGCGCTTGGCTCGCCTCGGGCAGTTTGACATAAGGATCGATGAGAAGCGAAGCCAGATCATATTGAAAGGGCCCCTTGCGCGCACCTTGAAAATCAATGATGTAGGTCTGGTCATTTTTAATCATGATATTACGGGATTGAAAATCCCGATGCATCAATCCAATGTGCGTGTCCGTTGATGCCTGTTCCGCAAGGTGGGCGTAAGCTGCTGTCAGGGATCCGGGGATTTTTTCCTGTCCCCAAAAACCCTGAACAAAGGCCGATTCAAAATAACGGCATTCATTGATAACCATCCGGCTATCATATTCCGGGGTCTGATAGGCCCATTTCGTGTTAAACCCCATAAGCCCCTGGAAAAAAAACGTCATCAGGAGGTCGATAACAAGTTGGTACCAAATAACGATTCGTTTCGGATCATTTTCGATCTCGCATATTCGCTGAAGGTGCGT
>JAFDDL010000062.1 GCA_019310865.1 Deltaproteobacteria bacterium
GGTAGGGCACACCGGATGAGACAGTCATCAGCGACAATATACATGCATCGAGTCGGCCCAGCGCCCGCCGGGCGTTTTCCAGCCGTCCGGGGGAGACGGTCAAGGGTTTTCGGTAATGACTCGACACAAGCCAATATCGAATTTCCCGTCCGGAGTAGCCCATGTCCACCAGCGATTCCAGGGTCGCCCGCGCCGATTCACCGACTTGTTTGCCGTCATCAGCCAACACCTGGTCACTGTGGACCCAGTATTTGGCCGGATTTCGGCCGGTGAGGGCGGCGGCGATGGCGATCTCATTGTCATGATGCGGAAAGGACAGCTCCAGACTGCTGGTATGAATATCGTACTGTTCGCCCAGAAACTTCATGGCGATGGCAATGGATTGGATATGCCATGAGGGGCGAACATTGCCCCACTGGGTTTTGTGAAAAATACCCTTTCGAAGCTCCGAGAGGGTGGTGCGTTTCAAGAGCGTAAAGTCGCGCGGATTGTCCTTTTCATATTCATCCAGGTCCACGGTTGCGCCGACTCGAATTTTGGTAACATCGATACCGGACAATTGTCCGTAATCGGTAAGCTTTGAGAGGTTGAAATACAGTGAGCGGAGCTTTTCATAGGCGTATCCCTTTTGGAGCAGCTTTTCGGCCAAATACACCATATCGCTGACATGCTCACTGGTTTTGGGATAGTTGTCCGCCGGTTTGACCCCAAGCAGTTTCAGGTCCGACTTGAACCGGTCGATCTGCTTTTCGGTAAACGCCCCCAGCTGCTCCCCGGCTGCCTCGGCTTTTTGTATGGTCTTATCGTCCAGGTCCGTGATGTGAACAACATGATTCACCTGATAGCTTCTAAATTCCAGATATCGTTTGAGCAAGTCGGCTGAAACCAGGCGTCTGCATTCACCCAAATGCATTCGGTCATGGGCCGTTGGCCCGCAGGTGTACAGGGTCACTTTTCCGGGAACGATGGACTGGAAGGATTCTTTTTGGTGGGCAAAGGTATTGTAGAGGCTCAAAGAGACCGGGTCCTGGACCGTAAAGAGCGATGTGCTTAGATACCGTTCACCGCCATCGGGCAATATCACCACCATGACCCCATCATCCATGGTGACGATTTCATCACAGGCGGCGGCTATGGCGCCGCCGCTGCTCATGCCCACAAAGATCCCCTCTTTTTTGGCCAGTTGCCTTGCCATCTCGTAGGCAGCTTCGTCTTCCACATTGATTTTCCGGTCCAGCCGATGCTTTTCATACAATTCCGGGCAATAGGCCTCCTTGAGGTTTTTGAGTCCCTGAATTTTATGACCCAGGTATGGCTCGACCCCGATGATTAGAATGTCGGGGTTGTATTCCTTCAACCGCCGGGACATGCCCATGAGGGTGCCGGTCGTGCCCATGGTGGCCACCAGGGTTGTGATCTTTCCGCCGGTCTGTTCCCAAACCTCCGGGGCGGTTCCGAAATAATGAGCCTGGTAATTGGCTTCATTGTTGAATTGATCGGTCATGAAATATTGATCCGGATATTCCCGGGCCAATCGGTAAACTTCCTCAATTGCGCCGTCGGTGCCCAGATGACCGGGCGTCAGCAGGATATCCGCCCCCCTTGCTTTGAGAATCTGTTGACGTTCCTTGCTCACCGCTTCGGACATGGTCAGAAGCAGCTGATAGCCTCTTACGGCACAGACCATGGCCAGCCCAATGCCGGTGTTACCGCTGGTGGCTTCAATGACGGTCTTATCGGGTGTCAGCGCGCCGGATTTTTCTCCTGCCCGAATCATATAAAGGGCGGCGCGGTCTTTTATGGAGCCACCCGGATTGAGGTACTCAAGCTTGGCGTAAAGCTTTACCTTGGGGTTGGGGTTCAGATGTTGAATCTGAATCAATGGCGTATGGCCGATGGCATCGATAATGCTGTCGCTACCGGGTTTCATGGGATTTTTTCCTTAGTCTACTATTATTTCGCCAATCCTAATCCGGTAAAGCCGGAATAGAAATACTGAGTGCTAAATTAAGTGCTAAGTGCTGGGTGCTGGGTGCTAAGTGAAGGATTTTCTCTTTCAAATCGACAGAATTCCACGACTCAGAACTTAGCACTCAGCACTTTTTTTTGGTAAAGAGTCCAAACGGTTGGCTAGGCGAGATATCAGCTGCGCCTTGACCACCTCTCTGTCCTGGGCGGCATCGATGATTTCAAACCGATCAGGCTCCCGGCTCGCCAGGGTTAGATATCCTTCGCGCACCTTCTGATGGAATTCAATGGCTTCGTGTTCGAATCGGGTTTCCGCTTGGCTCCGATCTCCGTTGTGAATCTGATGCCAGGCGCGGGCGAGCCCTTCCTCAACGGGCAAATCAAATAAAAAGGTCACATCGGGTTTCATGTTGCGGCATATCAATTCATGAAGACGGATGATCTGCTGCTGATCGAGCCCCCGGGCAAATCCCTGATAGACCAACGTCGCATCGAAAAAGCGGTCGCACAGGACGATTTGCCCGTCACGCAGACGCGGGGAGATGGTTTGCGTTATGTGTTGAATCCGGTCCGCTGTATACAGCAATAGCTCCGTGGCCGGATCCATGTTCGTATTGTCCGGATCGAGCAGAATTGCCCGGATCGATTGGCCGATCCGGGTGCCGCCGGGTTCCCGGGTCACGAAGTACGCCAGCCCGCGATTTTTCAGATAATCACCCAGATGTTCAATTTGGGTTGTTTTTCCGGAACCTTCGATGCCTTCAAATGTAATGAACATGTTATCCGCTTTTATAGCTCCCATTTTTCCAAATCATCCATCAATGCATAGTCGGTCATATCGCATTTGATGGGCGTGACGCTGATATGTTTTTTTCTCAATACGGCGCCGTCCGTGTCCGGCTGATCAAATCCCGATTGGGTATCGATCCCCTGCCAATAATAGGTCTGATCCCTCGGGTCTATTCGCTTTTCAAAATAATCCGACAGCATGGATGTGGCCTGCCGGCTGACGCGGACACCGGCCGTGTCGGCCAACGGGATATCGGGCACATTGACATTGAGAAACGTCCCCGTCGGCAGTCCGTAATGAAAGACACGATCGGCCAGGCGTTCGATGAACGCGGACGCATCGGCGTAATGGTTGCTCCGGCGTCCCTGAATCGACACGGCAATGGCCGCGATGCCGTAAAGGGCGGCCTCTTTGGCTGCCGAGACGGTCCCCGAGTAGTTGAGATGAACCCCCACATTGGCGCCCGGATTGATGCCCGATACCACCAGGTCCGGCCGATGATCCAGAATTTCAAGGATGGCAAGCTTCACGCAGTCCGCCGGTGTGCCGTTAACGGCCAGACCCCGGCCGCCCCCGTTGACGGTGACAAGCTGGGCTCGAATCGGATCATGGAGCGTGATGCCATGGCCCACGGCGCTTCTTTCCCGGTCCGGTGCAATGACGGTCACCCGGTGTTTGGCCGACAGGCGATCAAAGAGAGCCCATAACCCGTCTGCATATATACCGTCATCATTCGTCAGTAATATCTTCATGGTACCTGATTTTCCACTTTTTACATCTACGTCTTGACTTTTTCAATAAAAATTGGCTTGATACCGGAAATTTCAACCAATTTCGTGCATGCATTGAATCCATGAACTGTCCACTGACTCTATATCTTTTCCCACCATTTGGCAAAGCCGTAAAATTGGCGATGGTTGTCTGTGGCGTTCTCTTTCTGGTTGTCCTGTTGAGCCGGCCGTGCGGCGCGGCGGATTCCGAACTAGTGAAACGGTTAAACCCATCAAAAGATATCCCCTGGCGCGTAACGGCCGATGAATCCATTGTTTATGACAAGCAGACGGATCAGATATTTGCCAAGGATCACGTTGTTTTCCAAAAGCTTGACATTCGTCTGACAGCCGACTCGGTCCGCTATGACCGCGCGACCCAAACCGCCTTTGCCGAGGGAAATGTCCGATTGGAAGTCGGCCAGGACATCCTGACCGGCTCCCGACTGGAAATGAACCTCACCGATGAGACCGGAACGCTTTATAACGGTACCTTGTTTATAAAGCAAAATAATTTTCATATCCAGGGTGATAAGATACGCAAAACCGGGGCCAATACTTACCAGGCTGAGCGGGTGCGGGTGACCACCTGTGAGGGGGATTGTCCGGACTGGGAAATTCGAGGCAAAGATTTATCGGTGACCGTTGAGGGCTATGGCGTGGTGAAGGACGCCATTTTCCGGGTCAAAAAAATGCCGCTGCTCTATGTGCCCATTCTGCCGTTTCCGGTCAAGCAGAAACGCCAATCCGGCCTATTGATACCGGAGCTGGGTGTGTCCGAAAGACGCGGCGGGGAGATCCACCAGCCGTATTTCTGGGCCATCAACGACAGCAGCGATGCAACCCTCTATGCCCACATGATGACCGATCGCGGTGTTAAGGCCGGTATCGAATACCGGTACTTATGGTCCGAGGCGATCAAGGGGGCTGCCATGTTTGATTTTTTATCCGATCGAAAGGTGGATGACGGCACCGGCACCACCAGCGCCGATTATGGATATGAGTCGGATCGCACCCTTCGTCCTAACTCGGATCGCTACTGGTTTCGCATGAAACATGACCATGGATTCGACAACGGATTTACCGGGCGGATCGATCTGGATATCGTCAGTGACAAGGATTACCTGCAGGAATTTAAAAGCGGGTACACCGGTTTTAATGATACCGAAGCGTATTTTATCCAACTGATGGGCCGTGAGCTTGATGACTTCAACGACCCGGTTCGCGCAAATCGCATCAGCCTGAACCGGGGATGGGCCGGTTACAGCCTCAATGCCGAACTGCTGTGGTGGGATGATGTGATTGCCCGGCGTTTCGAGGAACCGGAGGATATCCCCCAGCGACTGCCAAGTATCACCTTTGACCGGTTCAAGCAGTCGCTTTTTGCGTCTCCTATTTATCTCGATTTTGAAACCGAATACACCTATTTTTACCGAGAAGACGGCACCAAGGGGCATCGGGCCGATATCCATCCCAGGGTCTATCTGCCCGGTCGGTTAGGGGGCATGCTGTCTGTGGAACCATCGGTGGGATTTCGCCAGACGATCTGGCAGGTCGACTCTTTTGATGGACCGGCTTTGGATCGGGATCGAACCACACACCGGGAACTGTATGATTTGCGTCTGGATCTTTCCACCGAGATTTTTAATACCTTCCAAGCGGATTTTGAGAGCGCCCAGCGCATCAAGCACGCCATGCGCTTGCAGGCGATATACGATTATATCCCCGAGGAGAACCAGGAGGCGCATCCGTTATTCGACACTACGGACCGGATTGAGGCGGAAAACCGGATCACTTATGCAATGACCCATACATTTACGGCCAGACGCACCGTGAACAAAAGAAATCGCTACCATCAATTCGGGCGTTTGAAACTGGAACAGTATTTTGATTTCAAGAAGGATCGCGATGACGACCCTGAGCCGTTTTCTCCCATTCGGGGGGAATTGCAGCTTGATTTGGGCCCTGCCTGTATGCTGCAGGCCGATAGTCAGTGGTCGGTTTACGATGCCCAATTTGTTTCCCGAAACATAGCGGCCAGATTTGCCGACCGTCGCGGTGATCGACTATTTGTGGAACATCGATACACCCAGGATACCAGTGAGTCTGTCTACCTGGATGGGATCATCCACCTGACGCCGAATCTATGGCTCCTGGCCGATTATGAGCGCAATATCAAAAACGATGAGGATATCGCAAAAGGCGTTGGGTTGCTCTATCAATCCCAGTGCTGGTCCTTTGAGCTTGCCTACGAATCGGAAGACGACGACGCGTCGGTCAGTTTCATGATCAATTTATTCGGCTTGGGGAATATGGGCCGCGACCCGATAAAGTCCAGACGCGCCAATCGTCTTCCAGATTCCGGGTTTTATTAGAAGTGGATTCAAAGCCTTAGATTATGTTCAAGGGCAAGGCCGCAGCTTTTTTGAAACCGCAGACATAGGTTGACTATCGGAGTCTTCGCTTACCTTCGAGGATTTCAAAAATGCGAGAACGCCGCCATTGGGCATAAGATGAGGTTTTGAAACCACTTCTGGAAAGGTAGATCCTATGACAGATCAATTAATTCGCGCCTGGTATGTGCTGCATACCCGAAGCCGGTTTGAAAATGTGGTTAACGAGGGATTGATCAAAAAGACCCATGAGGTGTTTTTGCCGAAAATCCTCGTGAGAAGCAAACGTCGGGATCGCAAGGCCATGATTCGGGTGCCGCTGTTTCCCGGGTATCTGTTTGTTAGAACGGATCTAAACCCTTATGAACATTTGGATATCCTGAAAACGGTCGGAGCGGTTCGACTTATTGGCAGTATGGAAGGACCCGTTTCGGTGGCCGATGATAAAATCGATTCTTTGAGAATCATGGTGGGAACCGACCAACCCGTGGCCACCGGGCAACGGTTCAAGTCGGGGGATCATGTGGCGGTGGTCAACGGTCCATTTGCCGGTGTGACCGGTATTTTCGTTCGCTACAAAGGATCCGGCCGGGTTATCGTGAATATTGATGCCCTCGGCCAGTCGGCCGGCGTGGATGTGGATCAGGATGACGTAGAAATTTTGCCGGAAATTTCTTGATAAGTGCTTGACCTTTTTAAAAGTTTTCGATATTTAAATAGTGTCACCTATTTGTAGCAATGCCAAGGAGGTTCTATGAACAAGCTGGAAATCATCGCCGCCCTGAAGAATGAAGCCAACATTTCCAAGTCGGAAGCGGCAAAAGTTGTTCAACTGTTTTTCGACAACATGGCAGAGGCCATGGCCCAGGGATCCCGGGTTGAAATCAGAGGGCTTTGTAGCTTTTTTGTCAAGGAATATAAAAGTTATACGGGCAGAAATCCCAAGACCGGTGATAAAGTTCAAATCAAGCCCAAAAGATTGCCCTTCTTCAAATCCGGTAAGGAACTGAAGGAGCGGGTCGATAGTTGAATTTGTGACTGGGTTTGCATCACTCATAGATCAACATCAGTCCATCGAAATTCTGGCCGCTATTCTTCAGAAAGGAACGATCCCCCACGCATTATTGTTTACGGGGATTGAGGGGATCGGCAAACGAACGGCCGCCATGACATTTGCCATGGCATGCAATTGCAGTGACATCGGCAACACTTCAGCAGACACCTATTCGGACGCACCCAATCAAGACACATGGCAGGGCCGGCTTGCGCAAGTTGAGCCCTGTGGAAAATGCCGTTCCTGCCGCAAGATCATTTCCAACAGTCATCCGGACATCATTCAGATTCGGCCCACCGGGCCCTATATTCGAATCGATCAAATCAGAAAATTACGCGCTGACCTGTCCATGAAGCCCTATGAGGCCAAAAACCGCGTGGTTATCATTTCGGATGCGCAGCGCATGAATCCGGAAGCCGGCAATGCATTGCTCAAAATGCTGGAAGAGCCGCCTGACAAGACCTTTCTGGTACTGACGGCAACGGCCACGACGGATCTACTGCCGACCATCGTTTCACGCTGCCGGCACATTCGGTTTCGCCCCATATCCACGAGTCGTCTGGCCGCCAAATTAAGTAAAGACCACGGTATCGATCCGGATCATGCCCATTGCCTGTCCATCCTGGCCGATGGAAGCTTGTCAAAGGCCGATGCATTTCATCGGAAAAACTGGATGAATCGGCGCGACTGGCTGATTCGGGCCGGCGGCATACTGGCCCAGGGACCGGCCCGGCAGCAGTCCATCACCGAGCAGTTTGCGGTGGCCAGGGATCTGAGCCGTGACCGGGAACTTGCCGTTGAGGCGTTGTCTGTTTTGAAAACCGTATTTCGGGACATTCTGGTGTGCCGATTTCAATCGGTTGATATTTTCAACCCGGATTTGTCCCATAAAATCGAACACGTGGCCGCAAGGATGGATGAAGAGTCGGCCATGGCAGGTATTCGGGCCATTGATGCGGCGCAAAAAAACATCCTGTCCAATTCAAATGCCCGACTTACGTTGGAGGCGTTGTTTCTGACCCTTGCAAAAGAGATGGAAATGAATTAGGTAGTGCCATCCAGAATTTTGAGTGGCGATAGTTTATCTTGATTTAATGAAAATTATTAAGGATTCACTGTCATTAACTTAACGTTTTCGACAACTCTCGTAAGTGCTGAATCGTGCACGTGTACGTGTCCGTGAACGTGAACGAAACTGACAGATGTTGAATCACCAAGAGATTTTGGAATTTAATGCTGATTTCTCATGTTAATGACGCTAAATAAAATGTTATGAAAAAAGCAGTTGGCATCCGGTTCAAGCCGGCGGGTAAAATATATGACTTTGAATGCGGCGCCTATGTGCTCAATCCCGGGGACAATGTTATTGTCCAGACCGATCAGGGGCTTGGGTTCGGCTCTGTGGCGGTGGCCCCGAGGCAGTTTGATGAAAAGGCATTGAAACGCCCTCTGAAAAAGGTCTATCGGCTGGCAACTGAAAAAGATTTTTTACAGTTGGATACGAACCGCAGAAATGAAAAGGATGCGTACGCCTATTGTCTCAAGAACATTGGTAAATTGAGACTGCGGATGCATTTGTTTGCCGTGGAGAGCTCCTTCGACGGTGGCAAGATGACCTTTTTTTTCACAGCGGACTCACGGGTCGATTTTCGGCAACTCGTCAAGAAGCTTGTCAAAGAGCTCAATGTTCGCATCGAGATGCGCCAGGTGGGGATTCGAAACCAGGCCAAGATGTGTGGGGGGCTGGGCCGATGTGGTCGTGAGTTGTGTTGCTCATCGTTTATCGAAAAATTCGATCCGGTCTCCATTCGAATGGCCAAGGATCAGGGCTTGTCCTTGAACCCCACAAAGATATCCGGACAATGCGGTCGGCTCATGTGCTGTTTGACCTACGAACACAAAATGTATCACACGCAGATTAAACAATTTCCAAAGATCGGCAAATCGATCGTGACCCATTTCGGGGCGGCTAAGGTCCTGCGCCGTAATATCATGGCCGGGCGGCTCACCGTACGCCTGGAGGACAATACGGAAAAGGAAATTTCCATGGAAGAAATCGTGAAAAAGGACCCGCAGATTTCCAATGACGACACCCGAAGGTAAGAAAATGACAAAAACTTTTTATGTTACCACCCCGATCTATTATGTGAATGCACGACCCCATCTGGGACATGCCTATACCACGATAACCGCCGATGTGGTCCGACGGTTTCACCAGATGAAAAACGAGGACACCTATTTTCTCACCGGAACCGACGAACATGGCGACAAGGTGGTCCGCGCAGCCAAGTCGGAAGGGTTGAGCCCACGCGAATATGTGGATAACATCAGCCGGCTTTACCAGGACCTGTGGCCTGAACTTAATATTGGCCATGATTATTTCATACGCACCACCGACGCTGCGCATGTGGTCGTTGTCGAGCAGGTCCTTCAGAAAATTTACGATGCCGGTGATATCTATTTCAGCGAGTACGAAGGGCTTTACTGCTTTGGCTGCGAAAGATTCTACACCGAACGTGAACTTGTGGACGGCAAATGCCCGGATCATGAGACTGAACCGGAAACCATCAAAGAATCGAATTATTTTTTCCGGATGAGCAAATACCAGGACTGGCTCATGGACCACATTAAATCCAATCCGGATTTTATCCGCCCGGAACGGTATAAGAACGAGGTCCTGGCCTTTTTGCGTGAGCCCCTTGAGGATCTATGTATCTCCAGGCCGAAGTCTCGCCTGAAATGGGGGATCACCCTTCCTTTTGACGGCAATTTTGTCACCTATGTCTGGTTTGACGCTCTGGTGAACTACATCAGTGCCCTGGGATATCCATCGGGCGAATTGTTTGCCAAATACTGGCCGTCTGTGCAGCATACCGTTGCAAAGGATATTATCAAACCCCATGGCATCTATTGGCCCATTATGCTCAAAGCCGCCGGAATTCCGATTTACCGGCATTTGAACGTCCATGGATACTGGAATATCGAAGAAAGCAAGATGTCCAAGAGCTTGGGAAACGTGGTGGACCCGCTGGCGTTGAAAAATAAATACGGTCTCGATACGTTCCGGTTCTACCTCATGCGAGACATGGTGTTCGGGCTCGATTCAAGCTTTTCCGAGCAGGCGTTGGTCCAGCGCATCAATTCGGACCTGGCAAACGATCTGGGTAATCTTTTTTCCAGGGTGTTGTCCATGGCCCACAAGTATTTTTCCGGTATCGTGCCCGGTATCGATGATGCGTCCGAGCGAGAGCTGCGACTGGGACTTCAGGCAGATGCGTTTCGAAGCGTCAGCGAATATGAAACCGCCATGGAAACCTTTGCCTTTCACAAGGCCCTCATGGCGGTGTGGGTTTTTATCAACCAGATGAATAAATGCATCGATGTGAATGCCCCATGGGTACTGGCAAAAAACAAGACAACACGCAAACAGCTTGAAACGGTTATCTACAACCTGCTCGAAGGCCTTCGGGTCATTTCGGGGCTTATTTATCCGGTTATGCCGGAAACGGCCGGAAAAATGCAACGCCACCTGGGCCTCGATGCCACCGGTCCATTTTATGACATTGAATGTTTGAAAAAATGGAAAACACTACCGTCCGGGATCCAGTTGCCCAAAACGATTACCCTGTTTCCGCGAATCGACACCCAAAAAGCCTTGGACAATGACGAGGCGCCGGATCGGTTATCCGGGCTTGCCGAGCTGAAACCGGAGATCACCATGGCGCAATTCCAAAAAGTGGATTTGCGGGTCGGTAAAGTGGTGCGGGCTGAGGTTGTTCCCAGAGCCAAGAAGCTGCTGAAGCTCGAGGTGGACCTGGGCGAAAAACGGACGATTGTTTCGGGCATATCCGGCAGTTATCAGCCCGAAAATCTCGTGGGCAAGTATGTGATCGTGGTGGCCAATTTGAAACCGGCAAAACTCATGGGGATTTTATCCCAGGGAATGGTGCTGGCGGCGGTTGATAAAAAATCCATCGCGCTGGCAATGATTGATAGAGAAATGAAACCGGGTACGCCAATATCCTAATGGGGACGTTCTTCAGATTATAAGTTTCTACTCAGAAACTTATAATCTGAAGAACGTCCCCATTAGGTGCCTTGACTTAGCATTTTAATAGCGGTTCTACGGAAAGAGCTATATGCGCTCGACGCAACGTCCCAGCTGGCGTGATTATCAAGCCGGTCTTCAAAGACAGAAAGGCAGCCGAAAATTTGCCCACAGCTCCCGACGCTTCGGGATAGCTGCCGGTATCCTGGCGGCACTGGTGTTTTGTCTGATCGGTGGCGCACGATGGACCGCCGGGCATTATTGGAAAGACCCAAAGCCGGAATCCGGCACTGTTTTGCCTGATCAGGCTGGGCAGCCGTCCACCGGCATGTGCAAACGGGATCTGCAACGCTGGCTGTCCACCGGATCGGTTTTAAACCTGGAAGCCCGGAGTTTTGACCATCGCGGGCAAAACCAGACCTTCCGTATCGATACCAGTCTGAATTTGCCGCTTCAGACCTACCTGATTGAAAAGACGCGCCGCAGCAAATCCCATCAAATGGGCGTTGTCGCCATGGATCCATCCACCGGAAAAGTGTTGGCCATGACGGGAAAGGACTTGAAAAATCCTGAAGCCAATCCGTGCGTGAACAGCGCCTTTCCGGCAGCGAGCATTTTTAAAATCGTTACCGCAGCTGCTGTCATGGAGTCGAGCGGATTAGACCCCGGCTCGAACATGACCTTTAACGGGGGTAAATACACCCTCTATAAATCCCAGCTGAAAAAACAGGTGAACCGCTACACCAACAAGATCTCCTTCCGGGATTCCTTCGCCCAGTCCATTAATCCTGTTTTCGGCAAGA
>JAFDDL010000063.1 GCA_019310865.1 Deltaproteobacteria bacterium
TGTGGACACCATGATCGAACGTGAGAAACAAGGAGACGTATTATCGCTATCGCTTACCCACGGTTTTCCCTGGGGTGATGTGGCGGAAGCCGGCACCCGGATGCTGGTCATAACCGACAATGATGGTGCGCTTGCCAAAGCCGTTGCAGCGGAATTCGGGCAGAAAATTGTGGACATGCGTCACGAAAAACTGTTCGATTTTATGCCGGTGGATGCGGCTTTGTCCAAGGCGGCGGCAAGCGAGAAATCGCCGGTGGTGGTGGCCGACATGGCGGACAATCCCGGCGGCGGGGCGCCCTCGGATTCCACCTTTGCATTGGAATGGCTGCTGGCACACGACGTCACGAATGCCGCCATTGCCTTCATGTGGGATCCCATCGTGGTGCAGATCGCAAAATCAGCAGGGCAGGGGGCAACGCTCGATGTGCGTCTTGGGGGTAAAATGGGACCGACCTCCGGAAACCCGCTGGATTTGACCGTCACCGTGACGGGAATCAAGGAAAATTATGAATATGAAGTCGAATTCAATCAAGATGGCGGAGAGCCGATGAAGATTCCCGCCGGGGATTGCGCAGCGCTCAACTGCCGGGGAATCGATATTATCGTGTGCAGTAAGCGAGGCCAGTGCTTTTCTCCCAGCGCGTTCAGCGGTTTCGGCATCGATCCCAGCCGGAAGAAGATCCTGATTCCGAAATCGACCCAGCATTTTTACGCCGCGTTCGCACCCATTGCCGAAGAGGTCATCTACATGTCTTCACCGGGTGCTCTCAATGCATTGGTCGCCGAAATTCCATACAAGGTGATGGATAAGAATAAATACCCATGGGTGGATGACCCCTTTAATAGATAAAAAGGTTCAAGGTTCAGGGCTTTTTAAAGACTGTAACATCAGTTAATCGAAAGGACTTGCATGAAACGGATATTTTCGGCGCTCATCGCCCACGAAACACACGGCTTTAACAAGTTTCCCACGACTCTGGAGCAGTTCAAGGAAAGCCACTATGCACAAGGCGCTGACATTGCTGATTGTGCCATCGGCGACTCGGGCTGGACCGGCATTTACGAAGTGGCCCGGGAGGCGGGCTGGGAACTGGTGCATCCCCTGTCCACCACCGCCATGCCCAGCGGTCCGGCTTCCCGGGAGACCTTTGAAACCCTCTGGTCAAAGGCGGAGAAGTCTTTGCGGGAGCAAGGCCCTTATGACGGCATTATCTGGCAGATGCACGGCGGTATGATGTGCGCGCATATAGACGATCCGGAAGGCGAGATCGTACGGCGCACCCGAACCATTGTCGGAGACGGCGTTCCCATCGCAGTTACATTGGATATTCACGCGAATGTGTCACCGGACATGGTTCGGCTTTGTAACATCATTGCCGGATATCA
The DNA here is from genome assembly GCA_019310865.1 of Deltaproteobacteria bacterium. The sequence continues at coordinate 1,387 of JAFDDL010000063.1, forward strand.
TACCACGCCCCATGTGGATGTGCAAAAGACCGGACAGCGGGCCGCCCGGCTGCTGCAGCGCACCCTGGACGGGGAGATTCAACCGGTGACCTACTCGGTTCACCCGCCGGTTTTGGGTGGCATCGATCATGGTCGCACCACCGCAGATGACTGCCCCATACCGACCATGTTACGGCGCTTTGAGACGTTGCGATCCGATGATCCGGACTTGCTGGATGTCAGTTTTTTCTCCGGCTTCCCCTTTATCGATTCGGCCGCCACCCGGGCTTCGGCCGTGCTGGTGACCAACGGTATGGACGATCGTCATGATGCCTTGATCCGGGAATTCGGCGATGAGATCTGGCGCACCCGGGACCAGATTACCATTGATTTTGTCAGCATGGACGAGGCGATCGACCGGGTGCTTGCATCTACTGACAAAAAAGGACCCTACCTGATCGGCGATTATACCGACACACCCCACGGCGGCGGTTACGGGGATGCGCCCAATATGCTTAAAAAGTTGATCGAGCGCGGTGTTGCAAACGCCGCCTTTGGTCCTGTCTGGGATCCGAGTGTCGTAGCCGATGCGCTAAAGGCCGGCGCAGGGGCCCAAATCAACGTCGCGCTGGGCGGACATTGTGATCCCGACCACGGCGGTGCGCCCCTGCAGACCAAGGCTGTTGTCAGGGCGGTGTCAAACCAAGGGGCTTTTGAGCACAAGGGACCATTCTCCCACGGAACCCCCGGACATATGGGACCATCGGCCTGGATAGATGTTGGCGGCGTGGATGTCATCGTGGTCGACAAGCCGCAAGCGATTATCGATCGGGAGCAGTTTCGTATATTCGGTATCGATCCGGAATCAAAGGATGTGCTGGTAATCAAAGCCTATAACCACATGCGAGCGGACTTTGAGCCCATCAGCCGGGGGTTGGTGTATGCCGACTCGGGCGGCATATTCAGTTTTGACTTCCAGCGCTTCGATTACCATAAGGTCCGGCGTCCCATCTGGCCGCTGGATGAGTTTAGCCGCGAACAAGGTGTAACGGACTATGCTAGAACCGGAGACTAAAACAAAAATGGAGGTACGCATGCAAGAAAAAGAGAAACAAAAACAACAGATATTGGATCGATACGCAGCCCGCACCCCGGAATCCCGGAGAATCTTTGAGAGGGCAAAACGAATTCTTCCCGGCGGCGATACCCGTTCCATGGCTCATTACGATCCGTACCCGTTTTACGCTACCAAGGGAAGTGGCTGCTATTTGTACGACTGCGATGGAAACCGATACATCGATCTGGTCAACAACATGACCACGTTGATTCATGGACACGCGCATCCGCACATCGTTGAGGCGATTACCCGCCAGGCACCGGAAGGTACCTGTCATGCCGCTCCCATCGAGCAGCAGGTTACGCTTGCAGAGTTAATCTGCGACCGGGTAGATTCGGTGGACATGCTTCGGTTTTGCAACTCCGGCACCGAAGCGACCCTGTTTGCTATGCGAGGCGCCAGGGCTTTCACCGGCCGGGACATCATCGTCAAGATCGACGGTGGCTACAATGGCAGTCACGATGCGGCTCAGATCAACGTTTTTCCGGATCTTTCCGACGATGCATTGCCGCGAACGGTGGTTCCCAGGGGAATCGCCGCCTGCGTCGGTGAAAGCATTCTGGCAGCGCCCTTTAACGATCTTGTTGCCATGGAAACCATTCTTTCCCGAAATTCGGATCGAATTGCCGGCATCATTATGGAGCCGATGATGGGGGCCGGCGGCGGCATTTTGGCGACCGACGGATATCTCAAGGGCGTTCGGGAACTGGCTGACCGATATGGTGTGCTTCTCATTCTGGATGAGGTCATCACCCTCCGATTCAACGAGGGTGGCTACCAGGCCATCGCAGGCGTCAAGCCCGATCTGACGACCTTGGGGAAAATCATCGGTGGCGGAATGCCCGTTGGCGCCTTTGGCGGCCGGCGGGACATCATGGAGATCTTCAATCCCACAAAGCCGGACCATGTCTCGCATTCCGGGACGCTTTCGGGCAATGCCATGACCATGGCTGCCGGCCTGGCTTGCATGGAGATCTATACTCAGAAAGAAGTCGACCGGCTCAATGCCCTGGGCGATCGTATTCGTCGAGACTTTCAGGACGCCATGCAGTCTGCCGGTGTGAAAGGGCAGGTGTCGGGGTATGGGTCCTGTATTTTGCTGTGGTTTTTTGATCAGCCGGCGACCAACGGAAAAGAGTTTGTGAAATATGTAGCGCCCACCATGGATTTTTCAAAGATGATGCACATCGAGCTGTTGAACCGGGGGTTATACTGCGGCTGCAAGGGCTTTGTGCTGATGTCGCTCTCGACACCCATGGATGAGGAGGTCGTAGATACCATCGTCAAGACCTTCAGCGAGGCGCTGGAAGTGGTGGCGCCGTTGGCGAGGACTGAATAATTTCTAAGTGCTGAGTGCTGGGTACTGAGTTCTAAGTGCTGGGTACTGGGTGCTGAGTCATAGGGCCGGCAACACTCAATTGTTAACATAGCGCGTGGGAGGCAGAGAAATGATTGATTTAACACTTGGGGACCTTTATGACCGCTGTGTTCAGTATTATGGCAGACGCACGGCCATCACCTTTAATGATATATCTGTCACATATTCGCAAATCGGCGAAAAGGCAGAGCGGCTTAGGTCGGCATTTCAGGCCCTTGGCCTGAAAAAAGGCGACAAGGTCGCTTTTCTCATGGCCAATTGCCCGGAATATATTTTTTGCGAGTCTGTGGCGGCCAAAAACGGATATATCAAGATACCCCTGGCCGTGTTGCTTGGTTCAGACGATCATGTGTACATGATGAATCTCACCGAATGCAAGGCCCTTGTCTACCACGAAAAAATGACGAAACGGGTTCTGGAGATGGCGCCCCGTCTGGAAACAGTCACTGAATTTGTTTGCATGAGTGAAGATCCCATGTCGGTGCCAGATGGTCACCATTCGCTTAAGAATCTCATGGAAACCCATACGTCTGAACCGGATCCGGTGAAAGTGACGCCTGATGATCTGACGACCATCATCTTCACGGGCGGCACCACCGGCAAGCCCAAGGGCGTAATGCTTTCACACCGGGCAATCGTCAATACGGTTCTCATGCAAACCCTGGAGTTTGGCTTTGGCTGGCATGAGGTATTCGCCTATTTGACACCCCTTACCCATGCCGGTGGGGCTCTGCTGTTGCCGGTCCTGCTTCGGGGCGGGCGCTGTGTGGTGCTGGACCATTTCGACCCCAAGGGCTTTCTGGAGGCGGTTGAAAGAGAAAAAGTGACAGCCGTATTCTTGGTTCCCACCATGATTTATGTACTTCTGGATTATCCCAATTTGAAAAAATACGATGTTTCGTCGCTGAGAAATATCATTTACGGGGCATCAGCCATTGCACCGGAGCGGCTCAAGCAGGCCATGAACACCTTTGGCCCCATTTTTACCCAACTCTTTGGCCAGACCGAGGCGCCCATGGTGATAAGCGCCCTTCCCAGGGAGGAACATGTGGTGGCGGACCCGGACAGGGAGCGGGAGATCCTGGGCTCTGCGGGAAGACCTGCCTGCCACACGCTAATCAAGATCATCGGCGATGACGGAAAGCCCGTGGCCGACGGGGAGAGCGGAGAAATCGTGGTCCAGTGCTCGAACATGATGGACGGCTATTATAAAAACCCCGACGCCACCGCAGACACCCTCGTTGACGGATGGCTTCACACCGGCGACATCGGCCGCATAGACCACGAGGGCTTTCTTTACATCGTGGATCGTAAAAAGGACATGATCGTCAGCGGGGGCTTTAATATCTTTCCCCGGGAGATCGAAGACGTTCTTTTTGAACACCCGGCAGTCAAAGGGGCAGCGGTCATCGGGGTGCCTCACGAGAAGTGGGGAGAAGAGGTCAAGGCCGTTGTCGTGCTCCACGAAGGAGAATCGGTGGGCCAAGACGATCTCATTTCCTTTGTGAAAGCCCGAAAAGGCTCGATGATGGCGCCCAAGACCGTTGAATTCAGAGACGAAATTCCCCTGACCAACCTCGGTAAACCGGATAAGAAACAAATCCGGGCCGAGTACTGGAAAGGAAAGGATCGGTTGGTTTCCTAGCCCATTTTACTTCCGCAAGTCTCTGGATAACTTTGCAAGTTCGGCATATTCACTCTCCAGATCTTCGAAAGCAAAAGGGTTCAGGAACTGACGGCCCCACAGCAGGGTGCGATCGGTCTCCTTAAGACCGGCTTCTTCACAGACGACGCTCCAGTTTTCTCTGATGGCAGAAATCTGATGCTTCACGATTCCCATCGCGGTTTTCTCCGAAAGCAGGAAATGGTGAGCGGCTTCCAGGCATGCGGATATCCGGCTCATGCGATTGTCGCCTGAAATCAGCATCGCCTGAGAGGCCTCATTGCCGGCCCGCGGTTGCGGGCAGATATCATAACCGGGGGTCAATGTCAGCATCTGCCCATCCCAAAACGCGGCATGGTTGCGCGCGTGATCGTCCGTATTACCGCACAGGATATTGAAAACCAGACGGGAAAACAGTTCTTTCAGTGTTGCGGAGGCATGCGTAAATTTATGCCGAATCATTTCGGCCAGATCTGGATAGCCGGTATAGCGGGCCATTACTTCATCCAGCCCATATCAAAATGATATGGATCTTGTATAGCGCAAATATAGACAGCCATTGTATGTTGGTCAAGCAAATTAATCCATGTCAATAGTTAATATTTAAGATGCGACCCTGATTTTTGGGACAATGTGGTTTTTCATCAAAAAATCCGGCATTCGATATCCGGCTTCCCCATCTCTACCGGTAAATACAACGACCAGGTCCAGCTCATTTAGAACATAAATGCATTGGCCTGCAAATCCAAGCGCAGCGTAGATGTCGGTGTCATAACCGCCGGGTCTCCACCAGTGAAAGGCATAATCATCGTCGTCCCCTTTAACTTCAATTTTAAAGGAGGTGGATTTTTCAACCCAGTCTCGACTGATCAGCTGGACGTCCTCCCATCTTCCTTTATTTAAAAACAGTTCGCCGAATTTTGCCATGTCCAGCGGCCTTAAGGATAATCCCCAACCGCCTTTATGAACACCTGGAGGAAGATCCTCCCACATATAATCTGTTATTCCCAAAGGCTCAAAAAGGTGTTCTCCGGCAAATTCAAGCGTAGATGTCCCAGTTCTGAATCTGAGTATTGCAGACAGAAGATGAGAACTGCCCGTGTTATAAAAAAATACGTCACCCGGTTCGGTCAATAATGCCTGGTTGAGAATATAGGCCACAGAATCACTGCTTGCATTGATTTCATCAAAGGAGGAATCCGGGTTTTCTACAGTTCGCCAATCACGCCACTCTAAACCGGAAGACATTTCCAGCAGATGCCTTAGGGTAATCCGCTTTTTTTCTTCGGTAAACAAATCGCTGTACTCGGGCAATAATTCGAATATGGGTTGGTCGACACTCTGAATAAAACCTTTGTTGATGGCAATTCCGATTAATGCGGATGTAAGTGACTTTGTAGCAGACATTAAATCGTGGATTGTATTACGAGCATAGGTGCCATAATATTTTTCGACTAATGTTTCGCCTTTGTGAATAATCAAAAGGCCATCCACACCCGTTTCATTTTCATCGATATAGGCGAATAATCCTTCGAACGAATTTGCGGGTTCAGGCGCCTGGGAACTTCCCCCGGAACTGGATCCGCCACAAGCCGATACGGTAAAAACGCAGCACAGCAAAACGCCGATTAAAAAGACTTTTTTCATTATAAATTGCCTTCTATTTTCAGATTGTTGGGCATTCAAACCGGGATTTTTCGCAAGCCGGAGGCTTTCCTGCAAGATCCAGTCATATAAACTACGCTCACTACGCGGGGGCGAGCACCTCGGCTTGTGCTTCTTTCCTGGCCTTCTCTTCTTTCATGGAATAATAAATCTTCCTGAATACAATTAGGCCGATGGGCGATAGAACCGCCAACCCCCCAATCCAAACCCAGGCCATATAGTGATGGGATATATCGCCCACAACCTGAATGGTTTTTCCGGTGGCATCGACGATGTCAGTCAAGGGTGTATACGTTTTTAACAGAATTCCCGACATGGGCCCCACAATCAAAGTTGACATAAAGGTGGGAATTCCCACCAAGGCGATATAAGTTCCCTCATTTCCTTTCGGTGCCAGTTCCGTCATAACCTGCATGAATCTTGGATACCAGATGGACTCTCCAATTGACCAGATAATGATGAAGATGAACAGACACCAGTAAAAGTCAGAAGGTGGATTTGCCATCAATGCCGGAAGATTTTCCGCCAAGCCGAGCCATCTGACAAAGACGAGCTCACCCAGCGCCGTATTTGTCAGCGATGAAAAAAAAGAACCGGGAACCGCCGCGATAAAAATCGACAGGGATGAAATAGCGGATCCGATTGTCAGCATTTTGTATGAGCTGAACTTTTTGGTCAATGCAGCCACAAGCGGAACGGCAAAAACAATCAATACCGGATTGAGGGTTGCGTAGATCGTGCCAACCTTGGCGCCTTCACCCAGGACCCGGATGCCGTATTTCGGGAAGGTATATATAAAATGAAAAAAGGTGAAGCGGACAAACAAGGTGACGGTGATGATAAATAAGTATTTCCAAAAATACCGTTCTTTGACGACGGATGCAAGGGTGGCTATGATATCCGTAACGGCCTTTTTCGATGTTCGGACCATTATCTCGGTAAGGCTTCCCAGTTGTTGTTCCGGCAATGACACCCGAACACCCTCGGGTCCCATATCAACACCATCTCTCATAAACCAAAGGAGCATCATGCACACAACAGCTATACCCAGGGAAATAAAATAAATGAATTGGTAGGTTGACAGGTGCCCCACCACGGGAATAATTGTCCCGGCAGTTTCTCCGAAGAATTCTCTTGCCTTGTCAAATCCCCATACACCCCCGGCTAAAGCGATGTTCATGATCACATAGATCATTCCAAATCCGAAATTGGCGCCCACCGGTGTGGTATATCTTTTTATGGCAATGAGTCCTGCAGGCTCAATCAGGGCCGCTCCGATGGCAAAGGGTACGAACACCGCGATCATCGTAACAAATGGATTGGTCATCCAAAACATGAACAGACGAGACAGAATAACCAAGCCGAAAGTGAAAATAAAAGATTTCTTGATACCAAAGGTGTCAACAAATGGGCCTGCGATGAGTCCGAAAAGTGCGTGCATCACGGACCAGATACTGATAAATATACCGGCCTCAACGTCTCCGAGTCCGCAGTCCGCGGAAAGCCATAGCGCCATGGAAAAGGAGATGGCAAAGTATACCGCGCCCTCTAACAACCGAATGACAGCCGTTAACCAAAGTTCTCTGGGCGACGAGCGTAATTCTCTTGCATAGGACCACAGGATGTAGATGAAGGCGATACCAACCACCACAGCGCCGCCGGCAATTATGAAATCCAAGGTGGACATTTAGGGCCTTTCTAGAAAAGGTTCTAAGCGAATTTATAAATAATATGCGGCGTCACATCCGGCGGGCCGAAGGCAATATGAAATTCCGGCGCCCCGGATAACACCATAATGGTCGAGCCCAAATTATACAACGGTGCATTTTCCTTATAATTCATACATACCGGGTGTTCGTCGGAGTCATGTGAAGACAAAGCAGCTTTTATGGTATCAAATGTAATGTGTTCCGGCGACACATTCAGTCTCTTTTCAAGGGCATCAAAGCGCGTGTGTGAATTATCCTTTTTTATCTCTTGTTCATCATGGTTTTTTATAAAATCGAGGTGTTTGGCGTTATAATCGTCATTAGCCAGCGCGTGATTGGTATGATAAACCACCTCGGAACCTTCACGGTTTACAAACGGTGTGATTTGATTTGTTGAACACTCAAAATCATGGATTCTCTTCGGACCACCGATTAAGTAATTTTGCGGGGAAGCGTGTTTGATCTCATGCAGGAAATTGATGGCTTCTTGCTGATCGGGTTGTTCCAAAGCCCCACGAACGACAAATGCAACCGGCAACCCTTCCCGTGCATAGTTTAATTGACCGATACTGTTGACACAGACACCAACGCGTTTATTGTTCATGCCGAAAGCGGCAATGAATCCTGCATAGCTAAAGATAAACGACTCGATTCCGGAATCCTCATTTTTGATATGCAAAGTCGTTTGAAATCCGTGCATGTGCGCGCCGATATCCCAATTCTGTGCCAAATATGCCGGCTGGTCGCCCAGTTTATTCAAACCAATCGTACTGCAATGCTCGCCGTGGATATCTTCTCCGTTATATATGAATTCATCCAATAGCTGAAATGCATATAGGGTATTAAACGCAATTCCCGAACCTTCTGCAATTCCTTTGACTTCTTCAAGCAAATCGGGCGTATATTTCTCAATGGCGGGCAGATAATTTGTATTATCGAGAAATTTATTGATATATGCGTCCGGGTCAGAACCAATTTGTTTTTGCAGGCTGGTTTTCCAGACGTTTATGATCTTTATAATTTCTTGTTTTAATGTTTTGCCATGGACCAGACCCCGGTTAAAGGGAGTGCCTTCTAAAACAACATATTTTTCATTGGATTCATTCATAATATGGCTCCTTTATGGGTAATCCGTTCACGCTTTTGGGGCAAGCCAAAACCTGGTCCTCAGGGCCGGGATTATTTATTGTCCTTTCAATTTCTTTTCCAGGACTTCTTTTATGATGGTTTGCGAAGGGGGGCACCCTTTTAAAAAAAGCCCCTTTTGTTTATGACATACGGTACAATTGCCGATTAGAAAGGTGTCATCGGGAACCTCTTTAATATCATTGCCGATGGCGATGTTGAGTCGGTTGTTTTCAATGAAGTATTTATCAATTAAAGGCTCATTGTTTTTTAAAAATAAATAAACGGATGACTGGCAGGCTGAGCATGAGCCCTCATCGAGGATGTTTACCTTGTTGTTTGCAATCGTAATCTCGGTGGGAGGAATCGCAAAATCCGTTATAAAGGGCTCAATATCATCGGGAATGGTGTGAATCTGTTTGAGTGACTGAACACCGGATTTCTGCCTAGCGATTAATTTCAGATGGGGTGCATGATCGATACTTAGCCCAACAATGGACAGTGCAACAATATCCGCTGCCAGAAAATCCGTCGAAGCGATGATTGTATCGAGCTTTTTACGGTCACCGGCCGAGGGGCCCATGCCTTCCTGTGCGTAATACGCATCGATAACGACCAAGTCGGGTTCCATCACCTTCGCTAAATCCGCGATCGCTATATCCAGCTCCTTATAGCCTCGTTTTATTTTTTCAGGGGCATGAAGCTGATGGAGTTTGACCTTTTCCCGATTATAGATAAGCCCCTTCATGTTTTTAAAACTAAGCGATGCACCGGTGTGCATGTGCATTTTCAAAACCGGTATGGAGACGATATAGTCAAAGTCATGGATAAACCCCGTGACTTTGATTTCTTTCAGGATTCTTCCATTTTTTATCGGCAGAACCGTTGGTTTTTTGCTGTCAAGATCAACAAATCGGATATCTTTTCTATCCATTAGAAATCCGTGACCGCTCGATTTGAAGGCTTCTTTGCATTTGACACCAACAATCGGAGAATCACCGATAAAAAATTTGGCATCAAACCGTTTTTTCAAATATTGAAAAACGGCATTTGTTACCGTGGGGCTGGTATTAATGCCAAGATTTCTTTTCACATTCCGGCCGATATTCGGCTTCAACAATACTCTTTTCCCACTTAAATCCGGTATCTTAATCTGGGACAAGGCACCAAAGACAGCTTTCTTAATATCGCGGTTTTTCGTAACTGCACAGGTGGGGCTATTCATTGATTCATCCCATTGAGCCAGTTTCAAAACGTCCCATTCGAAGTCTACGCTTATCTCGCCCCATATCTGTGTTGGACAAAAATTTTAATCCTCGGAGGTAAGCGAAGACTCCGATACTCAATGTATGCCTGTGGTTAAAATTTTTGTCCGCCTTGATCTGAACCGAACTTGAACGTTTTGAAAATGGCTCATTCAATGCATTTTTGAAGATTCTTGTCAGTTATGCAATAAGCAACTTTGAGTTACCATATCTCAGTATATTAAATGAGTCAATTATATTTTATTAAATTACAATGATATTTTATATACAACCAAATAAATATTACTGCTAACAGCATTAATAGCTATTTAATAATATTGACAAATTATATTAATTAAATTATATTAATTAAACCATATTAATTTTATTTACATCTTTGCATGTTTATTGTTTTCATCAAAAAGCTGGCTGAAAAATGGGAATAGGGCACATGGACACAAGAAAAGAAAAAAGCGCGGCATTTATCACAGAGACGATAAAACGAAACCTAATACCGCTAAACCAAAGAGCGGCGACGTCCGGGTTGACCAACAGCTAC
>JAFDDL010000064.1 GCA_019310865.1 Deltaproteobacteria bacterium
TGATGTATGCGCCGGAGTGGCAGTTCAATGCCACCGCCCAATATGTCTTTTCGCTGTCCGATTACGGATTTGTGACGTTTAGCGGCGGCTACAGCTGGCAGGACGATGCGCCGATTGATCCCATCGGTGACTCCAAAGGCGAGTTTTCCGCTCTATTGTTTGACGGACCCGGCCAATTTCATGGCCTACAACCCTGAGATCAAATTTATCCATCTTCAAGCCGAGCCGGACGGTGATGATTGCTGCGAACTGGCATTTCGGAAAACCACGGAACGCGAGCGAGAGGACTTCAGCGAGAATCGGGATTGGTCCTACCTGGACTTCGATCAGGAATAAACCGAGAAAGAACGAAATTATCATACGGGGAGACAATAAATGACCGAAACCGAAGTTAAGGCGGACGTACTGGTTATCGGCGGAGGCGGTGCCGGCTTTCGGGCGGCCATTGGCGCCCGGGGAAAAGGTGTTGAAACGTTGCTGCTCAGCAAAGGACCTCTGGCTCGCTGCGGTGCCACACCCATGGCCGGAGCGGACTTCACCCTGGATGGCAAGAGCCTCAGCCGACTTGGATTTCCAGGTGAGCCCAATGACACCCGAGAAAAGTTTTTAAACGACATGCTCACGCAGGGCTTTTTTCTAAACAACCAGAAGTTGTGCGAACACTATATTGAGGCTGCACCTCTCCGGTTGAAGGAGCTCATGGACTGGGGATGGCAAATCATCGGTTCTGAGCAAAGAGCCGTCATGGGAAGCGGTATCGGCATCATGGATGCCTTGCTCGGCCGAGCAAGGAAGCTGGGTGTTTCGTTGATGGAAGACATCATGGTGATCGATCTGACAACCTGTGAAAACCGTGTCACGGGCGCCCTGGGCTTGGATGTGAAGACCGGCGAATTCATCCGGTTTTCAGCCAAGGCCGTGGTGATGGCCACCGGCGGCTGGCATAAGGCATTCTGGCCAAATACCGGCATGCGGGATCTATCCGGCGAGGGAATTGCCATGGCTCACCGGGCAGGCGCCGACATCGGCAATATGGAGTTTATTACCTTTTGTCCCAATGTGGCATACGAACCGCCCAACTGTCGCGGCAGTATTTTCCCCTACGGCGTTCATTACTTTTGCGGGGGTTCCCTGGCAAACAACACAGGAGAGACATTCCTTGAAAAATATGATCCACTGGTTGTGGAAAAAGGCACCACTACTGAGTGGAACAAGTGCTTTATTTCATTCGCTACCTGCCGGGAGGTACGCGCCGGCAGGGGGGGTAAGGAAGGCGGTATTTTCTATGGCCCGGGTGATGTCCCTTTTTCGGTATTTGAAGAAAGGCTCAAACCCGTGTTTCCCAATTGGAAGTATAAAGCCCTGGATTTAAGTGAGTTTGCCAGACGCTTTAAGGCCGGCGAATCCCTGGAAGTCGGCCCTGCTGTTGAGTACTTTGACGGGGGCATTGTGGTCAATGAACGCTATGAAACAAAGCTCGGCGGCCTGTTCGCCGCCGGCGAGTGCACCCTAGGCCCCTTCGGGGCGAACCGGGTTTTTGCCGCCATCACCGAAATGCTGGTTCACGGCGCTGATGCCGGTGAAAACGCCGCAGCTTACGCACAAAAAGAATCGGTCCCGGCGCCTGATCCGGCTGCCCTGACAGCCATCAAAGATGAGACCCGGAAGATTCTTGAGAGAACTGACGGGCTGAACCCGGCTCAGGTGCGGCGGCGCATTCAGAACAGGGCCCACAGAGACCTGGCGCCGATTCGCACTAAACGAGAGCTCACCAATTTTGTCGAGTTCATAGAAACCTTGAAAAAAGAGCAAATGCCGAACCTTTGTTCGTTCTCAAAAACCCGCGTTTATAACAAGGGATGGATCGATATTATCGAGCTTCGAAATATGGTCCATCTTCTGGAGGCCGCCGCTCGCAGCGCACTGGCAAGAACCGAAAGCCGAGGCGTTCATTTCAGGGAGGATTATCCGAACACGGACAATGATAATTGGTTTCACGAAAGTGTAGTAAAATTAGACAATGAGTCCATGCTTATTGAGCATCGCCCAGTGACCGCAACAACCATGGCACCGTCTGCAGGCGTCGTCCCTTATGAAAAGATGCTCAAAAAAATGATGGCAACCCATTCGAATATTGGTGGCGGACACTAGAGACTGTATACGTGCTTGACTGCTAAGCAAATTACATGTTGGAGGAAACCAAAAGTGAGTGATAAGACAATCACGGCAACTGTATTCCGGTTTGATCCCGCTACGGACCAAGCGCCCTATTATAACGATTATGCGGTACCGATAGTCCCCGGGGACAGCGCCATGGATATTCTGGACTATATTTACCAGAACCTGGACGGAACCCTGGCTTATTACGACCATGCCGGATGCAGCCTTGGCATCTGCGGGTGCTGCACAGGCAGGATCAATGGTAAGCCCGGCCTCTTTTGCCAAACGTTCGTGGAAGATGATGTGACCCTGGAGCCGTTAAAAAGGGACGGGATCGTTAAAGACCTTATCTGTGAAAGAAGGAATACGAAAAATTCTAGCGGCTCCAAATAAACAGAAAATGGAGGTAAGGTATGTTGAATCAACCGCGTATTATTTTCTCGTCAGATGAAATTGTTCTGGACAGGGATGTAACCATTCGCCTTACGGGCTTTGCACCCGGTTCCACGGTCACGCTCAGGGCGGAACTAATTGACGATAAAGAGGCGGTATGGAAATCGGAGGCAACATTCATCACGGACTGGATCGGGTCGGTGGATCTGACCCAGGATGCTCCGATTTCCGGTTCTTATGAGGGGATCGATGGTTATGGCATTTTCTGGTCCATGGCCCCCGTCCCGCCGGAAAAATACGACGAATTCAAACTCAATGGCGCCAAAGACGAGGGCGGGTATGTTCCGCCTGCATGGGGCCATGCCTTCGGCCTACCGTGCTATGAAAGCGACCGACCGGAAAAAGTTCGGTTTGAAGCCATGGTTGATGGAAAGCCGAGCGCAACGGCAAAAGCGCAGCGAGACTCCTGGAAGGAAATTAGTCGATTTTACAAGGATGTCTTGTAACAGTCCGGTAAATGGTCTGATAATATGTAGTGACGGCCCTGCCCCACTGCCCGAAATTGTTTCGGGACGGATCCCAATAGTGGGAACGGACCGAGGCCTTTAAATGAGCGCTGCGGAGTAAAGCAATATTTACGCCAAAAGTGCCTTGAAAAATAATCAAGCATGCCTCCCATTAAATCCTGACTACTGAGCACATAGGCCCCCATCCACGGCCATGGCGTGCCCCGTCACGAAGGACGCCGCATCTGAACAGAGCCACAATACGGCTTCGGCAATTTCGTCCGGGAATCCCATCCGTCCCATAGGCTCCATGTGCGGATAGGCCTCCGCCATTTCCGGCATGTCACGAATGACCGCTTCGGTCATGGGTGTTTTGATAGCGCCCGGGCAGACGGCGTTGATCCGGATTCCGGCTTGGGCATACTCAAGTGCTGCAGATTGGGTCAGCCCGATAACACCGTGTTTGGATGCCGAGTAGGACGCACCACCGGGCGTGCCGTTAAATCCGTTTCTTGAAGAAGTGTTGACAATGACACCGGACCCCTGTTTTGTCATCTGGAGAAGCTCATATTTCATACAGAGAAACACACCGGTTAGATTAATATTGATCACCCGGGCCCATTTTTCCACGTCCGTCTCGGCGACATTTGCCATGGGAAAATCCGGTAATACCCCGGCATTATTGAAGGCGTAGTCGATCCTTCCATAATCCTCGACTGTTGTTTCAACCATCGATTTTACATCATCAGCACTGGAAACATCACATCGGATAAACCGCCCGGCACCCCCTGAGGAGACGATTTCCCGAACCGTTTCCTCTCCGCCTTTCGGGTCGATATCCGACACGACCACTGCGGCGCCGTTGGCAGCAAATTTCATCGCCGCCGCTCGTCCGATACCCGATCCGCCACCGGTGACAATGGCAGCTTTATTCAGCATATTTTGCACTCTCGCATGTTTTTTTTAAAATGTATACGTCAGGGTCACACCAAATGTCCTGGGCGGTGTGACTTCTCCATAGACCCCCTGGGGGGTGAATCCAAACTGGTATAAATTGCCCCAGTATTCGGTCTCCTGGAGGTTTTTGCCGAAAAAGTCCAACTTCAGTTTTCCATCAGCTGTTTCAAGGGTGATCCCGGCATTTATGAGATCAAAGGCCTTCTGCTTGGTCAACTTAGATTCGAACTCGGTGAAATACATGTCATCCTTCCAAATGTAGTCGCATCGAAGTGTCAGAAACGCTATTTCCCCAATGGGAATCGTGTATCTAAAACCTGCGTTCAAGGTCCATTCAGGCGCAAAAGGCAGCGTATTGCCGGACACGTCTTCCGGCGCCAAGGTCGCAGGATTGTTGGTCAAGAATTCGTCGTATTCGCTATCTAGAAAGGACAGCGCGCCGTTTAATGTCAAACCTCGCAGTGGGCGGGCCGTCACCTCCAACTCGAAGCCTTTGAGGGTGGCCTGGGCGGCGTTATGAATGATCGGTGTGCCGATAGGGGTATATTGCCAGACCTGAAGATCGGTGTAATCATAGAAAAAGACACTTGTATTGAGGCGAAGGCGTTTATTGAACCAATCGGTTTTGGCGCCGATTTCGTAACTCCATATAAATTCCGGATCAAACGGGTCTTGAACCGCTGAAGCATTGAAGCCACCGCTTTTGAAGCCTCTTGAAACAGTTGCATACACAAGATGATTTTCGGTCAATTGGTAGTCAATGCCGAACTTGGGGGGGGTAGCCGTCCAATCATTTTCGTCGGATGCAAAGATTTCCCCCGTAAAGAGATTTGCAAACCGTGCTTTATATTTCTTTTCTTCATAGCTGTACCGAACCCCGGCGGTAACGCTCAAAGCGTCCGACCAGTGATAAACCAACTGAGTAAAGGCGGCGTATGCCTCGGTTTCAGTGAAAGGATCGATCTCATTGGCAAAACCGGGGAAGATGAAGGGCAATTCCACATCGATTTTCACGGCAAATTCCTGTGTATAATAATACAGTCCTACGACCCAGTCCAGGTCGCGCCACTTTCCGTTGAACTGCAATTCCTCTGAAAAATGTTCAACGTGAGAAGGGCTTTGCGTTAATTGTGTCATGAGAAAGATTTCGGTTCCGTCTACATCCATAATGGCATCGTTTTCATTTTCACGATATCCGGTAATCGACGTCAAGGTGATATCCCCGGGAAGATCAATGGATATGTGACCGGCCAGTCCCCAAGTCTCTGTCTCATAAAATTCATCCGCATCATGCTTAACGGTCCAAAAGTCATCAAAAAACGCAGCGCCGAACAAGGCGGCAAGCCCGAGGTTGTTGGCAGGGCGAACCACCACCGCAGCATTTTGGTCGTTTTTTAAATAATCGGCGCTCAGCTTGACGCTGACCGATTCTTTCGGTGTAAACAGGATGGTACTCCGCAGGCTGGTGAGGTCCTCATCCCAAAGATTGCTTCCGCCAGGATGGTCAACATATCCGTCCCGGGAGCTGTCCATTACTGAAAGCCGCGCGGACAGTTTGTCCTTTACGATGGGACCGCTCACCGTGGCGTTAACACGAAATCTGGAAAAACTCCCGTACTGCAGTTCAATGGCGCCTTCCGGCTCATCGCCGGGCGGACGGCTGATAATATGGACGGCGCCGGCGGTTGCATTTCGGCCATACAGGGTTCCCTGGGGGCCGCGCAGCATTTCAACCCGCTCCACATCCAAAAATTCGGCGTTGGCGCCCGCACCACTCTCAAGGTAGACCCCGTCGAGATAAAAGGCAACATTCTGCTCTCCGCCATAGCCTGAGAACCGGCTCCCGACACCCCGAATCACACCCAGGGTACCGCCTGCATAAGGCTCCAGGTTGACGCCGGGTGTGTTCAGGCTCAGGTCGATGATATTAAATGAATTCGTTTCCCGGATCGATTCGGCATCGAAAGCGGTGATGGAAATGGCGGTTTCTTGAAGGTTGGTCTCGCCCATCTTGGTCGCGGTAACCGTGGTTTCCTCGAGGATATAATCGTCCGTACTTTCCTCTGCCGCGCTTAAAGATGCCGCTACTGACCAGATTAAGAGGCTGACAGCAACAAAAATCAAACCGAGTCTTAAATCTTTAATGAAGCTCATGGTGTTATCTCCTTTCCTATTTTGGGTATAAGATATTGAAAATGACGGTTTTGTTCGTACTGCAAAATCCCTGTCAGTTACTGACTCAAAGTTGGAAACGATGCGACCATCTCCTCAAGACGCGACTGAAGTTCCGATTCCGGGAACCATTGACCGCGCACCATCACGCCGGCTCGGCGCTGGGTGCGGGTGATGTCTCGCAGGGGATTGGCCTCCAGCAGAATCAGATCGGCGACGGCGCCGGTTTGAACGGTGCCGAATTCCCCCTCCCGATCAAAATAACGCGCCGGTTCGGCGGTTGCTGCTTCCAGGGCTTCGTAGGGGCTGAGTCCCGCCTCCACAAAGAGCGCCAGTTCGTCGTGAACGGAAAAGCCCGGCACCACCTGGCTGGTGGCGGGGGTATCGGTGCCGATCAGCAGTGGCGCGCCGGCTTTTTTCAGTTCCCGCACCAGAGCCAAACGCACGTCCCGGCAGCCCTTCAAGACGGCGCGGTTTCGGGCATCAAAAACTTCGTACAGAAAATCGTCCTGTCGAAAAAACGGATGCATGTAGCGCAACCGGGGGTTGTTGACCAGGGGGCGCCCATAATCCGTTGCCACGCCCTCCACAATCACCAGGGTCGGCGTATTCCATACCGCATATGTCGCCGTGAGCCGGGCCAGTTCCCGAATCTTTTCTTGGGTGCCGAAGGCATGCCCCATATAGATGTTGTCCATGGTGGGGGCCACCTGCTTATCGGGCAGGAGGGCGACATCGTATCCGCTCAGGTGCTCGATGGAGCGCATTCCTTTTTTAAGGGCATGCTCGAAATCCACGGGCATGGGCAAGTGCCCGGCCACCGGCAACCCCACCTCCGCTGCGCTCTCCATGATCGCATCGAAGATCTCCACCGGCAGGGTCGAGTAGATTTTAACAAAGTCATAGCCCTTATCGGCTGTTTCCCGAACGTACTGCCGTGCCGCCTCTGCCGTAGAAAAGGGCTTGGTGACCGGAAGCAGCGGTGGATCCCCGTCCATGGGGGCGGACCCGGTAAAAATGCGGGGCCCCAGCAGTTCACCTCGATTTGTCCCTTCGCGCAGGCGCAGAATGTTATCGGAAGCGCTGGCGGTGTCCCGAATGGTTGTCACCCCGTTGGCGACAAACAGCAAAAGCTGCTGCAGGTCCACCCCCTCGGCCAACGGGATCAATTCCCGGGCGTTGGGTAATGATTCCAGCGCGGCGGGGTCAAATACATGGGCGTGCATGTCGGCGAGACCCGGCATCAGATATTTTCCGGCCCCGTCGATAACCTCAGCCCCAGCCGGCACCTCAACCTGATCCGCAGTCCCCATTGCAACAATCCGTTCATCGCGCACCCACAGCGTCTGACCGGAAATAACTTGCTCACGGTCCATGGGAATCACCGAAACATTCACAAAGGTCATATCATTTTGTTTCATGCTCACTTTAATGTCCTCCTTTCTTCACCTCAGTTTATAGTTTGTTGAGACAAAAGATCCCTCCCCCTGGGCAATCCAATTCCCAGTGCCGATTCACAAATCACAGTCCAGCTTTCGGAACGTTTCCTTTCGGCCCGTGTATTTTCCCCGCTGCTGTTGATCATATCCTTCATGCGGTCGACGATGTAGAAATATCCCTCCTCGTCCATCCGCCTCGCCAATCACCCATCGAGGGCTTTTGTGACGGCATCAATTATTTTCTGCTCACTGGGCAGAAATTCCGCTTCTAGCTTCGGAGAAAAAGGGATGGGACAAAACGGTCCACCCACCCGCAGAATCGGAGCGTCCAGGTAGTCAAAGGCCTCTTCAGCAACCATCGCTGCGATTTCCGCACCGCTGCCGGCAAACTTCACCTCTTCATGAACGATCACCAGCCGATGTGTCTTTTTCACCGACGCCAAAATGGTCTCGGTATCTAAGGGCAGCAGCGTCCGGGGATCCACGACCTCCGCTTCAACTCCGGATTCGGCGAGTGTCCCAGCGGCGCTCAGACTTCGACCCACCATCTGCCCGGTGGCCACAATGGTCACGTCGCGGCCTTCGCGCTTGATGTCCGCCCGGCCGATGGGAATTTCATAGGCGTCTTCCGGCACTTCGTCTTCCACACCATAGAGCATCTTGTTCTCTAAAAACACAACCGGATTGTTGTCGCGAATTGCCGAGATGAGAAGCCCCTTGGCATCGCAGGGTGTGCTGGGCATCACAACTTTCAGACCGGGCACGTGCATAAACCAGGCCTCGAGCGATTGGGAGTGCTGCGCCCCGACTGCCATCCCGACCCCATATGTAGTTCGTATGACGACAGGAACCTTGGCCCGCCCGCCGAACATGTACCTCATTTTCGCCGCCTGGTTGAAAATCTGGTCCATGGCAACGCCGACAAAATCAACGAACATAATCTCGGCCACCGGTCGCAGCCCGCATACCGCCGCTCCGACTGCCGCACCCACAAATCCGCTCTCGGTAATCGGTGTGTCCCGCACCCGTTTTGCTCCGAATTTATCGTAAAGACCCTGGGTGATCCCAAGGGGACCACCTGGCTCTCCGATGTCAATTCCCAAGCACAGTACATTTTCATCACGTTGCATTTCTGTTTCCAGCGCACTATTGAGTGCCTGGCCGTATGTCATGGTCGCCATAATCATGCCCTCCATATCGTCCAATCCGGGTTCACCGGAAATGGCTCGCGTTTTACTTCGTTTCAGTCCGCATACACATCCGCCAAAAGTGCTTCCGTTTCCGGTAGGGGTGCGTCTTGGGCAAATTTAACAGCCGCCGCGATTTCGTCTTCAACGTCCTGCCTGATTTTATCCACGTCCGTCTGCTGGAGAACGCCGGCTTCCAATATCTTATTCTCAAACCGAAGAATCGGGTCTTTGTCCGCAGATTTCCAGCATTCAATGTCATCTTTTTCCCTGCAAACCTGGGGATCTCCGACAAAATGACCGGCAATTCTAAAAGTCTTGCATTCCACAAGGGTCGGTCCGTTGCCGGTTCGGGCTCTTTGAACCGCTTCGGCTGTGGTTTCATATACGGCGATAACATCATTTCCGTCTATCGCAACTCCCGGCATATCATAGGCAACGGCCCGGTCTGCAATGTTTTTCACGCATTGATGCTTCTCCCGGCACAAAAGTTCTCCCATCTCATTGTTCTCGGCTACAAAAACAACCGGCAATTTCCAGGTGGCGGCCAGATTCATAGACTCGTGAACGGTTCCCTGATTGGAGGCGCCGTCGCCGAAAAAAATCACACTCACATCGTCACCCTCTCTATATTGCGCAGCTAGCCCGGCTCCCACGCCCAAGGGAAGGCCGCCACCAACAATGCCGTTTGCACCCAGAATCCCCAGGTCCATACTGGCAAGGTGGATGGAGCCGCCCTTGCCCTTGCAGTAGCCGCTTGTTTTGGCAAACAGTTCCGCCATCATTATGTCGGTCTTTCCGCCCTTTGCAATCAGGTGCCCATGTCCGCGGTGATGGCTGGTAATGTAGTCGCGTTCCTTCAAGGTCGCACAGACACCGGCGGCAATGGCCTCCTGGCCGATGCACAGGTGAACAAATCCGGAAAGTTTTCCGGTCATCACCAATTCATCCAGTTTTTCCTCAAACCGCCTGATTTTCATCATAATTGAATACATCCAGATCTTCTTTTCGTCGGAAAGTTGCATAAGGCTATCTCCATTATAAATTTATGTTTCTTTGCGTGAAATATTAATGAATAAAAACATAACAACTGAACCCCTTTCATTTTGCTGGTCGATCAGCTAAAGAGACCGACTGGTGCATGAGCACTAGCTCATAATCAGATAAGGGTTTTCAAGATATTTTCCGACCGTTCCCAGAAACGCATGGGCCGGCAAGCCATCGACAACGCAATGGTTCCAGGTGAGGCTGAGAATCATCATCCATCTGAGGCATATTTCGCCCCGGTACTCAGCCGGTTTCCGCTTGGCCCTGCCGACGCCGAGGATGCCGGTTTCCGGCGCTCTCAGGATCGGGGTGAATCCATCCACATCCATCATGCTTGAGTTGGACAGGGTGAATGTTCCGCCGGAGACCTCATCTGGACTCAAGGTGCCGGCTCTGGCTTTGGCGGCCAGACTTCTTGCTTCACGACCAATTTGCATAAGTCCCTTTTGGTCGCAGCGCTTCAGTACCGGCACGATCAGGCCCTCGGGCAGGGCCACGGCTACCCCCACATTCACATTCCCATGGAGACGAATCTCTTCGCCAACAAGTGTGGAATTTATCCTTGGATGTTTCGTTAAAGCCCGGGATACAGCCAGGATGAAAATATCGTTGAAGGATATTTTAACCGTTTCATCCTTTTTGTATGCCTCGCGCATACTGTCCCGAAAACGTACCATCTCAGTTACGTCTACCTCTAGAAAAGAGGTAAGTTGGGCAGCTGTTTGAAGGCTGGTCTTCATATTATCGCCGATACTTCTTCTCATACCTGCATATGGAATCAGCTCGGCTGAGACCGGTTCAGGCGCTGGTGCGTTTTTGCCGGACAGCAACTTTTCAACATCCGATTTGACGATCTTGCCGCCGGTACCGGTCCCTATAATATCCGAGGTGTCCAGATCAGCCTGTTCTGCAACCTTTTTTGCCAGGGGCGATATCTTTTGAGGGTCTGCCGCGATTTCGTGATGGGTCTTAACATCGGTCTCGGTTACCCGGCCCTTGGGGCCGGTGGCGACCACCGCCGAAAGATCCACGCCAAGCTCTTTGCCAAGGCGCCTTGCTGAAGGGGTTGCTTTGACAAACGCCTTCCTGGTTTGGGCGGCTGAATTTTTTGAAGCCGGAATGCCTTGTCTGTTCGATTCGACAGTACTCGGGTCTTTTGCAGGATGCGTATCCACACGCTCAAGCCTCTCTCCGAGTTCAGCCAAAATACCCAAAAGCTCTCCCACTTGGGCTGTCGCACCCTCAGCTCGGATAATCTGGTGCAGAATGCCGTCAGCCATTGCCTCAACTTCGTTTACGATCTTATCCGTTTCCACTTCGAAGAGGGGCTCTCCTTTGGTGACTTGCTCCCCTTCGTTTTTTAACCACTGGATGATCTTGCCCTCTGTCATGGTCATACCCCACTGGGGCATATATACGTTTATTGCCATTGTATTCTCTTCTAAAGCCTTTTGTGCCTGACAATAATTACGGATACGTCTCATCCGGTTCGGGCAACCCTCCCGGCGGTGGTTTAAATATTTCGCTGATAAAGGAAAGATCGTCGGTGGTATCGAAATAGTTAAACCCGATCCCCTTGCAGCTGCCGCTGAATATCGAGCGGTAGCCGTTTTGGGAAAGCGATTCGGCAGTGGCATCAAAGTTCGCCACATCAAACAAAACGTGATGCAGGCCTTCGCCATGGTCATTTAAATGTTTTGCATAGATACTGTCACCCGCCACCGGCTCGATTAACTCGATCATCACATCATCGATCATGGCAACCGCCACCTTAAACGAATGGGCGACCGTTTCATCCCCCTCTTTCATATTGCCGACGTTGGAAGAATCAAAATGATGGATACCCCATGGTCCGATACCGAACTTGTCCCAGTATTTTTTTACGGACTCCGGCACACTGCGCACCACAACCGACACTTGGGCAATTTTATTAAACACCGGCTTTTTCATTTTAAACTCCTTGGTCCCTTTGGGCACCTCGGCGATCATCTCCAATCCATTGCCGTCTATGTCTCTGATATAATTAAACCACAGTTCCGCCGTACCATCGTCGGTATCAAGGGCATACTTTGGAGACTCCAGAATATTCAATTTCTTTTTTCGACAAAATTCCGTCACTGCAAAGACATCGTCTGTTTCAAGACACATCTCCATGATCCCAAAATCGGCATAATTCGTCACAAATGGCATGGGGAGGCCGCGGGGTTTCATGAACTCGGAAATCTCAATCATCCCCCCCCCTTGGCTGCACCCGAGGAGACATGAGCGAACCTGGGTCCCCTCTACGCCGGACACCTCGTCCACCAACCCCGAAAACTGCTCATGGACTGATTGGACGCCCCCGAACCTTCCATCCGCCTGGTACGCATCCCCTGAAACAAACTCTATGAGGTTGCCCTCAGGATCCCTTCCATAGACAAAGTTGTGCTTGCCGCGCCCTGGAATGGTGGTGGACTTGGGTTGAGAAGCGAAATTGATCTTCTCGGAATACCCCTTATAAAATTCCTCGACATCAGAGACCGCGATACTAAACTTATTGATGCCCAGGTCACACAGTCGTATGGTGCCTGACCTTATGGGCTTAGGCCTTGGCAGGACCATCGCTATCAACTCGGTCATGATCCCTCCGGCCGGTTGATTGAACATTATCCCCTTGAAATTATGCAGCTCTTGCCTGAATACTTCCGGCAGACCATTCCAGATATCACTGAACTCTGCCATGACATCTGTATTCTCCAAGGTCTTGACGTAGAATTCCTTCATAACTTCATAATCTTTCACACCGATTCCAAAATGATGCATACCTCTTGCAAGTCTATTCATTACAACGCTCCTTTCTATACATTTTAAGTCAGTGGTTTATGTTCTGTTTTTAACCTTTTCGACAATTCGATCTACATGCTTCTCCAGGATGAGCAGCGGCAGCGATCCCCATTCCAATATGGTGCGGTGGTATTTCCGGATGTCGAATTTGTCTCCCAGAGCAGCTTTTGCCTTTTCCCTGATTTCCATCATCTTTAGGCTACCGATTTTATAGGCCAGGACAAATCCGGGATTGGCCAAGGACGAAAGTCCGATTAGATTGAACCGGCTCTTTTCATCCAGATCGGGTTTGTATTTACCCAGAAAGTCCATGGCTTCTTCCAGCGACCAGCCCTTTGCATGAATACCGGTGTCGATGGTTAGAAAATTAATCAGGATCAAGTCCATTTGCAGCCGGCCGTATTCAGCGTATAAATCTTCATACATCCCCATCTCGCCGGCCAGAATAGCGGCATACTCGGCCCAGCCCTCGGTGTAAGCCGTCACAAGAGACGCTCTGGCAAGTGGATGCAGGTCTTCATTTTCCATGGTCAGGGCGATCTGGAAGTGATGGCCGGGTGTCATTTCATGATACGCCAAGGGCGGGATGTCGCACGGATCCCGGTTTTCAATGTTTGCCCCGTTATAGAAGTAATTCCCCATGGGTTTTACCGGCGGCATGGGCGGGCTGTAAAACCCGTACTCAAGCTGGGGCTCCATTTCCGGGGCCATTCGGGTTGCCAGGCACTCGGCTTTGGGGATATCTATAAAATAATCTTTCAACAGGGGAAGAATTTTGTGAAGATAGGCATTTAACCGCTCACCGAACACTTCAGGTGTTTTCATGGCCCGCGTGGGATCTTTCAACACCATATCCGTAAATTCCGACATGGTGCCATCGAATCCGAGCGACTTTCGAATCGCTTCCATCCGTTCGAGGTTTATATTTCGGTGTGTTTCCGCCAGGGTGAATATTTCCTCCGGCGTCATATCCAGGGTTGTGTGGTATTTCACATTCTCCTTGTAAAATGCTTCACCACCGGGATATTGACGGATCGACACGGTTTTCGGTGCGTTTTCTTTGTAGGCACCATCGAGAAAGGTGACCATTTCCCTCAGTAAATCATTTAGGGCGCGAACCATTTGCCGTGACCCCGTGATGGCTGTGTCAACGTCGGCGGCATCGATACCGGCGAGTTTCTCTTTTGTCAAAACGAGAGGGTGGTCTTTCAGCGAAATAATGAAGCCCTGGTACATGGCAACAGCATTTTCGATGACCCGCCTGGGAAGGAATGCCCCAATTTCAGCCTGGCATTCGGTTTTTTCTTTTTGCTGGGCAACCATCTGAGACAGACTTTCCAGCAGTTTCATATAGGAAGTCAGATGAATTGGGTCTGCCGGCGGATAATTTTTCAGGTAATTGAATGATAGGGGGAAAACGTTCATCCACGGCTCGGTGACAAATTTGCTCCAATAAAATTTATAGTCGCTGATAATTGCGTCACATCGAAACTTGACGATATCCAGAAGAATTTCGTCGTCATGGGTCAGGTTTGATTGGTCCATCGCTTCTGCGCGGTCACGTATGGCACCTGCGCTCTGTGCGTTTTCTCTGGCCGCATTTTCCGATAGATCCGGAAAATTTACGGCAACATGGTCCCCAGGACAGACAAGTGTTTCCCAACCGGACATTTTGGTTTTGAGTCTATAACAATCATCAGCAATGTGTTTAACCGCGTCAGATATGTTCATTTCTATATTTTCCTTGCTTTGTATTTTCCATCTTGTTCGAAATCACCGGCTTCGGCTGATGCATCGTAAGTGCCTTCGGAGTCTCACAGGTTTTATGTAGCAATTTGCATGCCAATAAATGCAGGCTTGTATCTATCTGATAATAAACGGGATAAAATAGAAACAATTAGTGAAAACATTGGCCCTGCCGGTATTTCAGCAAGGTATGCGGAAATATCAGTAATAAAGTTGACTCAAAACACCTTTTAGGGTTTTTGGCCACACTGGCGGTGTTTGAGGCACCGGTACCCATGCGGATCGTCGGAAGGCTATCTCCGCTGCTTCCTGACCAATTGCTGGATCTTTTACGGCGAGGCCAGGCGCAGAATATCATTCACGAAACTGGTCAGGATCTCTTCGCTCTTTCCCGCAAAATTCCCAAAGGCCTTCGCGACCAAATCAATACCATTAATAGCCCTGAACGGCTGAACAGTCTTTATCAAATGATTAAAGAAAATGACGAATGGGGTAACCTGTCCGCAGGTCTATACGTGACACTTCTGGAAAAATGCGGCCGGGAAAAAGAAACGGCTGAATTATATACCGAAATGGCGAATCAGGCGATCGCTTCCGGTGATCGGGTTGCTGCATATGAATACTATTTGAATGTTATCCAGATACTCAAGGCCCACCTGGGGAAAAACCAAAATGACGTGCTGTTTGTGAGCACCTGTTTGAGATTTTGCTACCTTTACGATTTTTTTGGCAAATTTGATACATCGTTTCAGAAAATTATGGACAAAGCCGTCACAGCCGCCGGACGCGTAGGAGACCGTCGATCCGAGGCGCTTTTGAAGTTGCATCTGGGATTCTACCATTGGCTGTATGGGCAAACGTCAAAAGCAATTACCATACTAGATTCCGGTCGCCGGATCGTCGAGGAGCTTGGTGATGAGGATATCCAAATCCGATCCAATGATTTCATCGGTGTTTATTATTACGCACAGGGCTTGAACAAAAAAGCCTTGGCATGTTTCGAAAAATCGAAATTCCCCTTGACAACAGAATCAGGATTACTCCATATCCCAACCTTAATGGCGTACAGCGCCGCCTATACCGGCCAGTTCGATCGTGCGATTGGACACCTCGACTACTACTGGCAACTTGCCAAGAAAAAAGGATTGGACTCGATATCATCCGAATACAGAGTTTGCCTTGGGGTTTTTCTTTTGGTTATTAACAGAACCGGCGAAGCGATTCGACATATTCGCCAGGCATTGAAAACAGCAGAAGCCGGCAACAATGAATTGGCCGTTTATTGCGCTGAACTTGCACTTGCCTTATATTATTATAAAAATCACCAGCATGATGAGGCAAAAAATCTATTGGACAAAGCGCTAACAAGAATAAGCACTTCACACCTATCCATATTAACCCTGGAGCCCTGGTATATAGAATTGATTTACGATCTCGAACACCTGGGCTTCTCTCCTCTCAGAGGATTTAGCTTTTCGCAGGTGGCGCGGCGCATCCTGAAGGAAAACAATTACCATTACAAGGGTGTCATACTCAGGCTGATGGCGCAGGAACACTTGGCCCAAGGCAAAACACAGAAGACGGTCCTGAAGTATCTAAACGAAAGTGAAGCCTACCTCAAAATGTCGGAAGATCCGATTCAACTTGCAAAGACTAGAATCAATATCGCACGGGTGTTGATGTCTCAAAACGAAGTCGAAACAGCCAGGGAGAAGGCAGTAAAGGCAAGGCAAGGACTGTCGGGTCGGTGGGAGGATTTGTTTCCAGACGATCTGAGATCGCTTTTAACGGAAGGCGGCAAGATAGACATCGATAGGAGGGCGCAGGACAATCTCATAGACCGATTTTTCGATATGATCACCAGGCTGCCCATCGCCCAGAGCCTGGACGCGAACCTTTCGAGTCTTCTTGCCAACATGAATCGACTGCTCGGGGCTGATCGGGGGGCCATATTTCTGACCGATGAGAAAAATCGACTGCAACTAACGGTTTTTGAAAAGCTAAGCGGTAGTGAAATCGGTTCCCGTAAGTTTCAATCAAACATGGCGTTGGTGAAAAAATGCCACCGGGAAAAATGCCCCCTGATGGCCTTGAACAATCCCGACACCCTGTCGGACTTGTCTGCCCATAGCCACAAGTCGCTAATCTGTTTTCCTCTGATAATCGACGATGAACAAATTGGCGTACTTTACCATGACAGCTTCTATACGGCAGACGGCATCAAAGGGCCGGATGAAAAAAATTGGCCCGCATGTGCGAACACATTTCCCGGCATGTAGCGCGTTGCCGGGAAGTCGGCCGACTGTTGGAAAATACAAAAAAGGCGGTGGCTCGAGACTCAGCCGGGACAACCGAACCCAACATTTCGGATTTTATCGCCTTCAGCCCAGCTATACGCGATGTTTTGTATCAGGCGGACCGGGTGGCGAGCACCGACAGCACGATTCTGATTATGGGTGAGACGGGAGTGGGAAAGGAGCTTTTGGCAAAACGAATCCATGCAATGAGTCAACGCGTTGACGAGTCGTTTATCGTGGTGGACGCGACCACAATTCCTGAAAATCTGGTGGAAAGCGAACTGTTCGGACATGAAAAGGGTGCCTTTACCGGCGCGGACAGGCGAAAGATCGGCCGGATCGAATTGGCGGATAAGGGGACCCTCTTCATCGATGAAGTCGGCGAAATGCCCCTGACGACACAGGTGAAGTTGCTACGGGTCATACAGGAAAAGAGCTTTGTTCGAATCGGAGGGACCATTCCCATTTCATCCAATTTCAGGCTCGTTGTGGCCACTAATCGCGATCTTGAAGCTGAAGTAAGAAAAGGCGCCTTTCGAAAAGATCTGTTTTTTCGACTAAATACGATCCCGCTGACCCTACCGCCTCTGAGGGATCGCAAGGAAGACATTGTGGAACTGACCAGGCATTTTCTGGAAAGGTTTTCACGGAAATATACTCGCTCCGCTCTGACACTTTCGCCCGAGGAAGAAGAAAAAGCGAAACAATATTACTGGCCGGGAAATATTCGGGAGCTTCAAAATGTCACGGAACGTTCCGTGATCCTCGCAGAGGGGGGCAGGCTGGAGTTGAACCTT
Source organism: Deltaproteobacteria bacterium (assembly GCA_019310865.1). The sequence continues at coordinate 17,525 of JAFDDL010000064.1, forward strand.
TCCTGTGACTTTGGACCTTCCGACACGCCTGATTTTTCGGAAGTAATGACCCTTGATGAACTCCAGCGCCGCTACATCAAATTTATTTTAAACAAAACCGGGGGGAAGCTATCCGGACCCGGATCTGCCGCCGAATTGTTGGGTATTCATCGGGGAACGCTCTATTCAAGGATGAAAAAACTGGGCCTCAGCTGATAAAATGTTATGGTGAAGGTGGATTCGTTTTGTCAGTAAGGAATGACAGTTGGATAGATTTGCCGCTAAGGCTTCAGCTTGGCTTCAGCGATAGTCACTTTTCGTATCAGGATATCACACAATTTTACGGATTTGGACTTTGAAACATATGTTCACGGCGCCATAACGTCTTAAAAATCCTGTGCTTGTTCAGCATATCCGGCATCCGTGACGATCTCCATCGCATTGCCTTTACAACACGTTGCCGGAGAATGTGCGGCGCACGGTGAATGTAAACGTCAATTATGGTTTCAGGCTTATCCCTCAGCAGGAATGCAATATTCTTAATTACGGGGATGGTACTTATCATGCATCTTTTTCAGATGTTCTTTGGCCACATGGGTATAAATCTGTGTGGTGGAGATGTCGACATGGCCCAGCATCACCTGGACGGTCCGTAAATCCGCACCGCCTTCCAGAAGATGGCTGGCAAAGGAATGGCGAAGGCTGTGCGGGGTGACCTTTTTTTGAATGTTGGTCTTGAGCGCATATTTTTTCAATATTTTCCAAAACCCCTAGGCGGGCCATGGTCAGGTAAACGGTTATTTTCTGTTTGGCATAGGTGCCGATGGGGACCACACGTTCCTTGGCGCCTTTACCGAAGACTTTGACAAAACCGGCTTCCAGATTCACATCCTGGATCTTGACCGTAATGGCATCCAATTCCTCGGACGGTTTGGCTTTAAACACCCGGCGCTTGAATTTGATTTTGGGTAAGGGTTTTTTGCTCAGGTCGTTAATAATATGATTGTTGACAGAAAATATGCCTTTAGACATACTCCGAACGAATAAACAGTTCAAGGCATAAAGTTCGGAAATTACGGAGATCGGATTTAAATGGATATAGACCAATGAATGAAGGTGAACAGGTCTACAAAAAGCTGCAGCGGCATCTCGATAAACAAGCGGTGGGATTTCCAACGACACGCTCGCGATCCGAGATAAAAATCCTGCAGCATATTTTTACGCCCGAAGAGGCTGAGAT